>CANGUJ010000101.1 GCA_947456845.1 Burkholderiales bacterium
ATGTGGCGCGACGCAGCGCCCGGCGCCGCGCAGGACATCCGGGTGCGCCTGGCGGTATCGGCGCGCACCCAGGACGACGCCGACCAGGCTGCCCGCGAAGTCCTGGCCATGTACTGCTGCGGCCCGGCCGGCGGCGGCGGCGTGCGCTGGCGGACCACGCCGCGCATCCGCACCCGGTCGTATCTGATGCAGCCGTCCGACCTTGCACCGGGCTGCACGGTACGCAGCGCCGTGGAGATCGCGCCATGAACATGAACCACCAGGACACGCCGGTCTCGGTGCCCCTGCATCGGGTGGCGCACGGCCGCGCCGGCGACAAGGGCAATCGGCTCAACGTGAGCATCATGCCCTACCATCCCGCCGCCTATCCGGTACTGGCCGCGCAATTGACCGAGGCGCGTGTGCTGGCGCTCTACGCCCACCGCGGCGCCACGCGCGTAGTGCGCCATGACCTGCCGCTGCTGCCGGCGTTCAACTTCGTCATCGACGATGTGCTCGAGGGGGGCGTCAACGGCAGCCTCAACCTCGACGGCCACGGCAAGAGCAACTCGTTCATACTGCTGGGCATGCAAGTGCAGGTGCCGCTGAAGTTCGTCCATGATCCGGACGCCCCCCGATGAACCCAAACCCCGGAGACAACGCCTTGAACATGCCACGCCTGCGCGGCCGCGCCGCGCGCCTCGCCACCCTATGCAGCGCCGGGCTCGGCGCCGCCGTCCTGATCGCATTTTCGACCGCCCAGGCGCAGAACCGCCCCTGGCCGGAGCGCCCGGTGCGCGTGATCGTGCCGGGACCGGCCGGCAGCGCGCCGGATGCGATGGCGCGCCTGCTCGGCAACAAGCTTTCCGAGACCTGGGGCCAGCCGGTCACGGTCGAGAACGTGGTGGGGGCCTCCGGCAACATCGGCACCGACCGGGTGGCCAAGGCGCCCGCAGACGGCTACACCCTCCTCTACAACACCATCGGCCCGATTGCGGTGAACGTGACGCTGTTCGCCGGCAAGCTGCCCTACGACCCGCTCAAGGACCTCACGCCCGTGAGCCTGGTGGTCAAGGTGCCCAACCTGCTCACGGTGCACCCCGGCCTGCCGTTTCGCAGCGTGCGCGACCTGATCGCGGCGGCCAAGCGTGACGGCGGCAAGATCCGCTATGCCACCGCCGGTCCGGGGACCACGCAGCACCTGAGCGGGGAATTGCTCAACATGCTGGCCGGCCTGCAGATGACCGGCATTCCCTACAAGTCCAGCGCGCAGATGACCACCGACGCCATCGGCGGCCAGTTCGAACTCATGTTCCACAACGCGCCGGTGGTGCTGCCGCACATCAAGGCCGGCAGCCTGCGCGCGCTGGCGATCACCAGCGGCAGGCGTTCGCCGTCCGCGCCGGATGTGCCGACCATGATCGAGGCCGGCGTGGACAAGTTCGAGATCACCGCCTGGTTCGGCTTCATGGCGCCCGCGGGCACGCCGCCTGCCGTGGTCCAGAAAGTGTCGGCCGACGTCGCGCGCCTGGTCGCCGCGCCGGATGTACAGAGCCGCATCCTGGCCGACGCCAGCGAACCGGTCGGCAGCACGCCGGACGAATACGGCGCCTTCATCCGCGCCGAGATCGCCAAATGGCGCGAGGTGGTCAAGCTGACCAACATGAAGCCCGAATAGCCTTGCCTCCCGCATGAAAGTCTGCGTCTTCGGCGCGGGCGCGGTGGGCGGGCATATCGCCGCACGCCTGCTGACGGCGGGCAAGCGCGAGACCTCCATCGTCGCGCGCGGCGCGCATCTCGAGGCGATCCGGCGTGACGGGTTGCGGCTGCTGCTGGACGGCCGCGAAGCAGCCGTGCGGCCGCTGGCGGCGACGCAGGCGCCGGCTGCGCTGCCGGCCCAGGACCTGGTGATCGTGGCGCTCAAGGCGCATGCCTTGCCGGGCGCCGCGGCCGATATCGCCGCGCTGCTCGCGCCCGGCGGCGCGGCGCTGTTCGTGGTCAACGGCATTCCATGGTGGTGGCATCACGGCATGCCGGGAGCGCCGGGGCCCCTGCCCCTGCTCGACCCCGCCGGCCGGTTGTGGCGCCTGCTGCGCACGCGTGCCCTGGGTGGCATTTGCCTGTGGAGCAGCGAGGTCACCGCGCCCGGCACGGTGGTGACCGCGCGCGACGGCGCCCTGGTGGTGGGCGAGCCCGACGGGAGCCGCTCGGCGCGGCTGGGCGATGCTGGCGCGATCCTGCGCCAGGCCGGCATCGATGTCCGCGAAAGCACCGACCTGCGCGCCGACATCTGGGAAAAACTCGCCATCAACGCCTCGCTCAACCCGGTGTCCGCACTGACGCGGCTGGCCACACTGGACATCATGAGCCGTGCCGACCTGCGGGCCTGCCTGGCCGCGGTGATCGCGGAGGTGACCGCGATCGCCCGCGCCTGCGGATCGGAGATACGGCCCGACGTCGCGGCCCTGCTCGACCCGGCGCGCCGGCCTGCCGCGCACCGGTCTTCGATGCTGCAGGACGTCCTGGCCGGGCGTGCCCTCGAAACCGACGCCCTGCTCGGACAGGTGGTCGAATTCGCGCGCGCCCGGGGCGTAGCGGCGCCGCGCTGCGAGTCGCTGCTGGCGCAGTTGCGCGGCCTGGCCCAAGGAGCACCGTCTTCGGCCATCGACGCACCGTCGTCGGCCATCGAGGCGCCGTCGTCGGCTGACGGCCTGCGCCACTGAGGCCATGCAGGCAGCCCGTCTGCCCTTCTTCTACGGCTGGGTCGTCGTCGCCGTGGCATTCGTGACCATGGGCGTCGGGGTCAATGCGCGCACCGCGTTTTCGCTCCTGTTTCCGCCCATCCTCGACGAATTCGGCTGGGAACGCGGGGTCACCGCAGGCGCCTTCTCGTTCGGCTTCCTCCTTTCGGCCGGCATCAGCCCCTTGCTCGGTCGACTGATGGACAGGCATGGACCGCTCATCATGCTGGAGGCCGGCGTGGCCCTCACCGGATGCGGCCTGCTGCTGGCGGCCTGGGTCAGCCAGCCCTGGCATCTCTACCTCACCCTCGGCGTGCTGGTGGGGGCCGGCAGCGTGTGCCTGGGCTACACCGGACAGGGCCTCTATCTGCCCAACTGGTTCGTCCGGCGCCGCGGGCTGGCGGCGAGCATCGCCTATTCGGGCGCGGGCGTCGGTTCGATCATCCTCCTGCCGTGGCTGCAGGGAGTGATCGCCGGGGGCGGCTGGCGCACGGCCGCCACGGCCCTCGGCTTGCTGGTACTCGTCCTGCTGGCTCCGCTCAACCTTTTGATCAGGCGTCGCCCGGAAGACATGGGCCTGGCGCCCGATGGCGACATAGCGCCTTCGCGCGCCGGCGCCAAGGCATCCGCGCCCTCCAACGTCGTCGATCCGGCCTGGGTGGCCATCGAATGGACGCTCGCCCGCGCGCTGCGCACCGGCCGCTTCTGGTGGATCGCGGCCGGCTATTCCTGCGCCATGTTTTCCTGGTATGCGGTGCAGGTACACCAGACCCGCTACCTCACCGAGGCCGGCTATTCGCCGATGTACGCGGCCTGGGCGCTGGGCTTCGTGAGCTTCGTCGCCATTCCCGGGCAGATCGCGCTGGGCCACATGTCCGATCGCGTCGGCCGCGAATGGGTATGGGCCATCGGCAATGCCGGCTTCGTGCTGTGCTACGCCGCGCTCTTGCTGATGCGCGCGTTCCCCAGCCCGGCGCTGTTGTGGTTCATGGTGGCCGTGCAAGGATTCCTGGGTTACGGCCTGACCTCGGTGCTGGGCGCGATTCCCGCCGAGATTTTCCAGGGCCGCCATTTCGGCAGCATCTTCGGCACCCTCATGGGCATCGGGCTTATCGGCGGCGCGCTCGGGCCCTGGCTGGCCGGCGCGCTCTACGACGCCTCCGGCAGCTACGGCCCCGCGTTCGCCGTCGCGATGGCGGCGAGTTGCTTCGGCATCCTGTGCGTATGGATCGCCGCGCCGCGCAAGGTGCGCGCGGTGGCAGGGCGGATCGGGCGGATCAGGCGCGGCTGACACCGCGCCGGGCCGGCCAGGATCAGGTGATGACGGTCGGGCTGCTGCGCCCGGTGCGCTCGCGAATGCCCGCCAGCTGGTCCGCCGTCGCGATCAAGCCGGCCAGGGCCGCCTGGGTTTCGATGGCATGCTGCGCCGGGTCGGCTTCGAAGCGTTCGAGGTAGACCCGCAAGGTCGCGCCCTCCGTCCCGGTGCCGGAGAGCCGGAACACGATGCGCGAACCATCCGCGAAGCCTACCCGCACACCCTGCGCGGTGCTCACCGAGCCGTCGACCGGGTCGGTATAGGCGAAGTCGTCGGCGCTCGACACGACGCCCGCGCCGAGCGCCCTGCCCGGCAGGCCGGGCAGGGCGGCACGCAACGCCTCCATCAAACCCTGCGCCGCGGCGCTGTCGACGCCTTCGTAGTCGTGGCGGGAGTAATAGTTGCGGCCATGGCGCCTCCAGTGATCGCGCACGATGGCTTCGACCGACTCGCCACGCGCGGCCAGGATGTTGAGCCAGAACAGCACCGCCCACAGGCCGTCCTTTTCGCGCACGTGGTCGGAGCCGGTGCCGGCGCTTTCCTCGCCGCACAGGGTGACTTGGCCGGCGTCGAGCAGGTTGCCGAAGAACTTCCAGCCGGTGGGCGTCTCGAAGCAGGGAATGCCGAGCGCCGCCGCCACCCGGTCGACCGCGGCGCTGGTGGGCATCGAGCGCGCCACGCCCTTAAGCCCGGCCGCATAGCCCGGCACCAGATGGGCATTGGCCGCGATCACGGCCAGGCTGTCGCTGGGGGTGACGATGAAGCGCCGGCCGACGATCATGTTGCGGTCGCCGTCGCCGTCACTGGCCGCGCCGAAGTCCGGCGCGGCAGCCCCCTCGGCGAACATGGTCGCGATCAGCTCTTCGGCATAGGTGGGGTTGGGGTCGGGGTGGCCGCCGCCGAAGTCCGGCCGCGGCACGCCGTTGATGACCGAACCCGGCCGCCCCCCGAGCTGGCGCTGCAGCAGTTCATTGGCGTAGGGTCCGGTCACCGCGTGCATGGCATCGAAGCACATCGAAAAATCCGGTCGGGCCAGAAGCCGGCGGATGGCCTCGAAATCGAACAGCCGCGCCATCAACTGCGCGTAGTCCGCCACCGGATCGATCACCTCGACCTGCATGGCACCGAGACTGACCGTGCCGGGTGAAGAAAGATCGACGTCGGGCGCCTCGATGGTGAAGTAGCGCCCGATCGCCAGCGAGCGCTGGTAGACGGCTTCGGTGATCTTTTCGGCGGCCGGGCCGCCGTTGGCGGCGTTGTACTTGATGCCGAAGTCCCCTTCCGGCCCGCCGGGGTTGTGGCTGGCCGAAAGAATGATGCCGCCGAAGGCGCCGCGCCCGCGGATCACGCAGCTGGCCGCCGGGGTCGACAGGATGCCGTGTTGCCCCACCAGCACGCGCCCGAAACCGTTGGCGGCCGCCATGCGCAGGATGGTCTGGATGGCGTGGTCGTTGTAGTAACGCCCGTCGCCGCCCAGCACCAGGGTCTGGCCGGCGAAGCCTTCGAGCGAATCGAAGATGGCCTGCACGAAGTTTTCCAGGTAGCCCGGCGCCTGGAACACCGTCACCTTCTTGCGCAGGCCGGAGGTGCCGGGGCGCTGGCCGGGGATGGGTCGAGTCGGAATATTCAGAATCGTCATGTGGCCTTCCGTTGGCAAGTGGGATTCGCCCGATGTCAGGTAGGCCGCGCGCAGCCCCTATTTCAGCGCCTTGATCGGCTTCTGCGACGTGCCATAGCGCTCGCGCAGGAGTGCATGCCCAAGTGGCGGAAACTCCACCAGGGTCTCCGGCACCTTGCGGTCGGGAATCTGGTCGAGCAGGTGTCTGATCATGGTGAGGCGCCCCAGCCGCTGGTCGTTGAAATCCACCAGTGTCCAGGGCGCCTTGTCGGTGTGCGTGGCCTTGAGCATGACATCGCGCGCCCGGCCATACTCGGCATATTTTTCACGCGCCTTGACGTCGATCGAACTGAGCTTCCAGCGCTTGAGCGGGTCGGCCTGACGTTCGGCGAAGCGCTCCTCCTGCTGCGCCTGGTCCACCGTGAGCCAATACTTGAACAGCAGGATGCCGTCGTCCACCAGGAGACTTTCGAACGCCGGCGCCTGCCGCAGAAAGGCTTTGGTCTGCGCTTCGCTGCAGAACCCCATCACCCTTTCGACCCCCGCGCGGTTGTACCAACTGCGGTCGAACAACACGATCTCGCCGGCCGCCGGCAGGTGCGCCACATAGCGCTGGAAATACCACTGCGTGGCTTCGCGCTCCGAAGGCTTGGCAAGAGCCACGGTGCGGCACTGGCGCGGATTGAGCGTCTCGGCAATTGCCGCGATGACACCGCCCTTTCCCGCCGTGTCGCGCCCCTCGATCACCACTGCGATGCGACGGCCGGTGTGTTGCAGCCAGCGCGCCACGTCGTTGAGTTCAAGCTGTAGGACGCCAAGCTTCTCGAAATATTCGACCTTGCCGAGTTTGTCGACCTTGCCATTCTTCGGCACTTTCATGTCCGACTCCTGATTTCCAACTGGTTCAACTGCCAACCGGTGAAGGCAAGTCCCGCGACCGCCTCAATGCTGCGCCTGCGCCATGACCGAAAACACCGGTACCGCCGCCCCCTTGCCCTTGAACTGCACCTCGCCCAGCGCCTGGGTGGGGACGCGCGCATCGAGCGCCGCCTGCGTGCTGCCGTCGATCAGGATGTCGCGCCCGGCCGCCTTGGTGTGCGCCTCCAGCCGCGCCGCCAGGTTCACCGCGTCGCCGATGCAGGTGTAGGTGGCGCGCGCCTCGGTGCCGGTGTAGCCGGCCACCACCTCGCCGGACGCGATGCCGATGCCGATGCGGATCGGTTCCTTGCCGAGGGCCGTGCGCTCGGCATTGAACATGCCGACGGTCTCGATCATGTCGAGCGCCACGCGCACCGCCGCCAGCGCGGGTTCGGCCAGCGGCAGCGGCGCCCCGAAGATGGCCATCAGGCCGTCGCCTATCATCTGGTTGACCACCCCGCCGTGCGCGGCGATGGCGTCGAACATCAGCGCGTAGTAGGTGTTGAGCAATTCGATGGTTTCTTCCGGCGCCTGCGACTCGCACAACGCGGTAAAGCCGCGGATGTCGGAGAACATCACCGTGCACTCGATGCGCTTGCCGCCCAGCGTGAAACCGGATTTCTGCAGGTCTTCGGCCACGGCGGAGGTGGCGAAGCGCCGCACCATGTCCTCTTGCTGGTCGCGCAGGCGCTTTTTTTCCAGGCTGGAATTGATGCGCGCCTTGAGGATCACCGGGTTGACCGGCTTCTGCAGGAAGTCGTCCGCGCCCAGTTCCAGGCAGCGCACCACATGGGCCACGCCTTCGAGCGAGCTGGTGACGATCACCGGCAGGTCGCGCAGCCGCGTATCCGCCACCATGTGTTCCAGCACCTGGAAGCCGTCCATCTCCGGCATTTCCATATCCAGCAGCAGCAGGTCGAAGGGCTCGGCGCGCAGCATTTCCAGCGCGCGCAGGCCGTTCTCGGCGCTCGCCACCTTGTGGCCTTGCATTTCCAGGCTGCGGGCCAGCAACAGCCGGTTGACCTTGTTGTCGTCGGCCACCAGCAGGCGGGCGCCGCGTTCAGCCACCGATGATCTCCTTCAACGCCGCGGCGACCTTCCGATACTCCGCTTCCAGTGCATCGACGGGCGCTGCATCGGTGACGAAGCCGCCCAGTTCGACATCGCGCGCCATGGCGCCCAAGCGGTTGGCGCCGAAGGTGATGCCGTTGGTCTTGAGCGAATGCGCGGCGCGCCGGAAGGCGTCTGCCGAGCCGGCGGCCTGCGCCGCGCGCATTTCCGCCAGCATGCCCGGCGCTTCCTCCATGAAAGTGCCGGCCAGTTCGGCGGCGAATTCGGCGCCGGCGGTATCGGCCAGTTCGTTGTAGACGGCGATGTCGATGACGGGTTCGATCATGCTGGGTCCTTGCGGGCAGTCGCGTTGTTGAGGGCGTTGATGAGTTCGTTCACGCGGATCGGCTTGGTGATGTAGTCGTCCATGCCGGCCGCCAAGCACATCTCGCGGTCGCCCTGCATGGCGTTGGCCGTCATCGCCACGATGCGCGGGCGCTGCTCGCGCGGCCATGTGGCGCAGATGCGGCGCGTGGCGTCCAGGCCGTCCATTTCCGGCATCTGCACGTCCATCAGCACCACGTCGTAGGTCTGGCGCCCGACCGACTCCACCGCCTCCAGGCCGTTGGAGGCGATATCGGCGCGGTAGCCCATCTGCTGCAATAGCCGCGTGGCGAGCTTCTGGTTCACCAGGTTGTCTTCCGCCAGCAGGATGCGCAGCGGGTGGCGCACGCCCATTTCCGGGTCCATCTGCGCCCTGGCCGGCGCGGCCGTGGAAGCCTTGCTGGCCACCTCGCGCGCGAGCAGGCTCACCAGCGTGTCGAACAACTGCGACTGGCGCAACGGCTTGGCCAGGTAGGCCTTGAAGACCCCTTCGCTGTCGTCCGACTCGCGCCGGCCGAGCGAACTGAACAGCACCAGCGGCAAGGCCGGGTTACCCTTGTGGATCGAGCGCGCGAGCGTGAGCCCATCCATCTGCGGCATGTGCATGTCGAGGACGCCAACGTCGAACCGCTCGCCTTCGGCCATCCATTGCAGGGCTTGATGCGGAAACTCGGTGTCGCGCGCGGTCATGCCCCACTTGCTCGCCTGTAGCGCCAGGATGCGGCGGTTGGTGGCGTTGTCGTCGACGATCAGGAGCTTCTTGCCGGCAAGCTCGGCCTGCACCCCCACCAAGTCGCGCGAACGGGTCGGCGGCAGATGCGCCTTTTTCACCTGGATGGTGAACTGGAAGGTCGAGCCATGGCACAGCCCGGCGCTTTCCACCCACATGGTGCCGCCCATCAGCTCCGCCAGGCGCTTGGAGATGGCCAGCCCCAGGCCGGTGCCGCCGTATTTGCGGGTGGTGGAGGAATCGGCCTGCGAGAACGACTGGAACAGGCGCCCCTTACCTTCTTCCGAAAGGCCGATGCCGGTATCGCGGATGGCGAACAGCAATTCGAGGTTGTCGCCCTCCAATGGCTTGGCGCTGACCGTCAGCACCACCTCGCCCTTCGCGGTGAACTTGACCGCGTTGGCCAGCAGGTTCAGCAGCACCTGCCGCAAGCGGGTCAGGTCGCCATTGATGGCATTGGGCAACTCGCCCTCGAACACGTAGGCCGTATCCAGATGCTTCTCAGTGGCGCGCGTGCTGATGAGGTCCAGCGCCGATTCCACGCAATCGCGCAGGTCGAACGGGTGCATCTCGATGTCCATGCGCCCGGCCTCGATCTTCGAGAAATCGAGAATGTCGTTGATGATGGTGAGCAGCGCGTCGCCCGAATCGCGGATGGTGCCGGCGTAGTCGCGCTGCTCGTCATTGAGCGGCGTGTCGAGCAAGAGGCCGCTCATGCCGATGACGGCGTTCATCGGCGTGCGGATCTCGTGGCTCATGGTGGCCAGGAACGCGCTCTTGGCCTCGTTGGCGGCCTCGGCGGCGGCGCGGGCCTGCTGTGCTTCACCGAACAATCGCGCGTTCTGGATGGCGATCACGGCCTGGTCGGCAAACGTCCTCAGCAATTCTATTTCGCGATTTGAAAAGCCGGGCGGGCTTTCGCCAGGTGATGGAAACCTCGTCACGTGAATCGCCCCGATCCCCCGATCCCGCCAAAGCATGGGCACCACCAAACACGAATAGTTTCGCCCTATCTTTTCGGCGATCTCGCGCAGGCCCCACGGCACGCCATCACCACGCAGGACATCGGGATAGTCCAACACCGCACGCCGTCGTACGGCCAGACCCTGCATCGACTCCCCCACCGGCACCGGGTAGTAGTTTGCGACAACACGGCGTGACTCCTCGGTCTCGCCGATATGCGCCTCCAGCCGCACCAGGCCGTCATCATGGATCACGCCCACACCGGCATCGGTGACGTTGAACAAGCGCCGGCAACTCCGCATGATGGCCTCGAATACCGGACGCGCGTCTGCCATCGACCCGCTGATGACTTGCAGCACCTCCGCCGTCGCTGTCTGTTGTTCGAGCGCCTCTTTCGTATCGTTAAACAGCCGTGCGTTCTGGATCGCGATCACCGCCTGGCTGCCGAAAGTCGTCAGAAGCTCGATTTCCTTTTCTGCGAATCCACCCACCTCCGGGCGCATGACCGAAATCGCCCCCACGGTCTGTCCGTCGCGCAACATCGGCACCGAAAGCACACTCCGATAACCCGTGCTCATCGCAACCGGCTTGGTCCGATATTCGGCGTCCGGCATATCAAGCACGTCCGACGAACTCGCAGCGACGCCGTCGCGCACGGCACGCGCCGTGATCGACCCACCGCTCGGCTTCATTGGAAAGAGC
>CANGUJ010000102.1 GCA_947456845.1 Burkholderiales bacterium
CAAGAAGATGTATGAGCCGTGGGCGAAGTACCGGACCGAAGAGGCACTCTGGTTCAACGTGGCGGAAGGTTCGTTCGACCGCTTCATGGGTTCTCTGGGCCAGGGCGGGGGCGCGTCCAAGAAAGGTTGAGCGCCGGCAGCCGCAGTCCTCGCGAAAGCCCCGCGCATGCGGGGCTTTTTCTTTGATGGCCTGCAACCTGGCAGCGCATCCCGAACCGCGGCGTGGAAGGCGGCCAAACCCGCATCGCTTGCTGACCATATAATCGCGCGCTGTGGTTGTCCGGCCCGGCGGCACTCCCGATCGTGCGGGCGTCAGACGACCCATCCACTGATCACTGGAGTCCATTAGAGATGCAACGACGAGATTTTCTGCGCCACGGCGGCCTGGCTGGCGTCCTAGCAGCGGGCGCCGCGCCCGCTTTCGCGCAAAGCCAGCCTGAGGTCAAGTGGCGCCTGACATCGAGCTTTCCCAAGAGCCTCGACACCCTGTTCGGCGCCTGCGATGAAGTGGCCAAGCGGGTGGCCGCCGCGACCGACGGAAAGTTCCAGATTCGCTCGTTCTCCGCCGGCGAGATCGTTCCTGGCTTGCAGGTGCTCGATGCCGTGCAAAACGGCACGGTCGAAATGGGCCACACCATTTCGTACTACTTCTTCGGCAAGGATCCGACCTTCGCTCTCGACGGCGCAGTCCCGTTCGGCCCCAGCTATCGCGCGCAGGTGGCCTGGATGCACCAGGGCAACGGTCTCAAGCTGACGCGTGACTTTTTCAAGGGCTACAACGTCTACAACATCCCCTGCGGCAACACCGGCACCCAGATGGGCGGCTGGTTCCGCAAGGAAATCAAGACAGTCGCCGACCTCAAGGGCCTGAAGTTCCGCATCGGCGGATTCGCGGGCCAGGTGCTCACGAAACTGGGCGTGGTCCCGCAGCAGATCGCCGGCGGGGACATCTATCCGGCGCTGGAAAAAGGGACCATCGACGCCGCCGAATGGGTCGGCCCCTACGCCGACGAGAAACTGGGCTTCGCCAAGGTCGCGAAGTTCTATTACTACCCGGGCTGGTGGGAAGGTGGCGCACAGTTGTCGGCCTACGTCAGCATGAAGGCCTGGGAATCCCTGCCGAAGTCTTATCAGGCCATCCTTGAGGCGGCATGCGGCGACGCCCATATCGACATGATGGCGAAATACGATGCCCGCAACCCGCAGGCCTTGAAGCGCCTGGTGTCGACCGGCGCCCAACTACGCCCGTTCCCCAAGCCTGTGCTGGAGGCCTGTTACAAGGCCGCCCAGGAGGTGTATGCGGAAACTTACGAGAAGAACCCGACCTTCAAGAAGATTCACGAAGACATGCTCAAATTCCGTGATGATTCGGTTCTGTGGTTCCGCGTAGCCGAGCGGACGTATGATGATTTCATGACGTCGGTCAAGAAGTCCTGAAGCAAGGCTCAAAGAAAAAGCCGCCTATTGCCGGGCGGCTTTTTTTTGCGCCGGGGATTGCGACAGCCGGGGCTTGAAACAAAAGGACCCGCCGCGAGACTGAGCCTAACCGGTGCCGGCCTATTGAAGACCGACGACACCCACGGGGCCTACCGCCTATTTCTTGCCGGTATCGCCCATGAGAGCCTTCTCGATCTCGGCCGCCATCTTGTCCTCGCCAGACTTGGGCGCATCCTTCGCGTCGTCCTTGGTGTCCTCCCTTCCACCCAAGGCTTTCTGGATGTCGCTTGCGGCCTGGTCCTGATCCGCCTGTTCCTTCCTTTCACGCTCCTCGTCGGTGCCGCCGGGCGAATCCGGTGATCCGCCGCTGTCGGTGGGCAGTTCGATCTTCACCTTGTCCAGATCGATCTTCAGGTCCTTGTCGAGGAATACGGTCACCATCTTGGGCATCGCGACGACCAGAACCACCATGACCAGTTGTAGGATCACGAAAGGCACAGCACCCCAGTAGATGTCGGAACTCTTGACCTCCTTGGGTGCGACGCCGCGCAGGTAGAACAACGCGAACCCGAAGGGAGGATGCATGAAGGACGTCTGCATGTTCACGCACAGCACCACGCCGAACCAGATCAGGGCGCCGCTTTCA
Organism: Burkholderiales bacterium; assembly: GCA_947456845.1. Taxonomy (GTDB): domain Bacteria; phylum Pseudomonadota; class Gammaproteobacteria; order Burkholderiales; family JAEUOS01; genus JAEUOS01. Next base: position 2,084 of record CANGUJ010000102.1, read on the forward strand.
CCCACCACGGGCGCCAGCACCTTTTGCGCCACCGGCGCCAGCATCGGCACGAGGATGAAGGCGATCTCGAAGAAGTCGAGGAAGAACGCAAGAAAGAACACGAACAGGTTGACGATGAGCAGGAAGCCGTAGGCCCCGCCCGGCAGTGAGGTCAGCCAATGCTCGACCCAGGTATTGCCGTCGACGCCCTGGAACACGATCGAGAAGCAGGTTGAGCCGATCAGGATGAATGACACCATCGCGGTGAGCCGCGCGGTCGACTGGTACGCCTGTCGCAGCAGTCCGCGCAGATCCGGGATGATGGCCGCCTTCACGCACAGGTACCCGACCGCGAGGTAGAGGACGCCGAAGGCGACCTGGAAGGGCATCGACTTGGGCTGAATCTGGTAGGCCACGATGCCGGCAAGGCAGGCCACCACGCCCACCTGGAACACCCGCGTGCCGAACTTACCGAGATTCTTGTCGCGCACCACAGCCAGCACGATCGCGCCGATCGCGCCCATCGCGCCGGCCTCCGTGGGCGTGGCGATGCCGAACATCATGGTGCCCAGCACCAGGAAAATCAGCACAGCCGACGGCACGATGCCGGCCAGGCATTTTCTCCAAAGAGGCCAGCCGCGCAGGGTCAGGTCCTCCGCGGGAATGGCCGGCAGGTAGTGCGGCTTGATCAATGACAGCGCAAAGGTATAGAGTGCGAACAGCCCGATTTGCAGCAGCGACGGGCCCCAAGCGCCGAGGTACATGTCGCCGACCGACTTGCCGAGTTGGTCGGCCAGCACCACCAGCACCAGCGACGGCGGCACCAGTTGCGTGATCGTTCCGGACGCGGCGAGCACGCCGGTGGCGTAGCGCATGTTGTAGTTGTAGCGCATCATCACCGGCAGGGAGATCAGCGTCATCGCGATCACCTGCGCGGCCACCGTGCCGGTCACCGCGCCGAGGATGAAGCCGACGATGATGACCGAGTAGCCCAGACCGCCCCGTACAGTGCCGAACAGCTGTCCCATGGACTCGAGCATGTCTTCGGCCAAACCGCAGCGCTCCAGGATGGTACCCATGAAGGTGAAGAACGGGATAGCCAGGAGCAGGTCGTTGGACAGGATGCTGCCGAAGATCCGCCCCGGGATCGCCTGCAGGAAGCCGGCGTCGAAATATCCCCACTCGATGGCGAAGAATCCGAAGAACAGGCCCACTGCGGCGAGCGAAAACGCCACCGCGTATCCGAACAGCATGAAAACCACCAGCCCCGCGAACATCAGGGGCGGCATGTACTCCACCGGGATCATTGATCGGGCCTTTCGTACTTGACCAGCTCTACCTTTTCGCCCTCAAGCGCGGCGATGCGCTTGATGATCTCCGAAACCCCCTGCAGGAAGAGCAGGGCAAAACCCACGGGCACGATCAGCTTCACAGGCCAGCGGACGAGGCCGCCCGCGTTCGACGAGATTTCACCCACCTTCCAGGACTCGTAGAAAAATGGCCAGGAAAACCAGCCGATGACCGCGCAGGCGGGCAGGAGGAACAGCAGGGTGCCGATGATGTCGATCCACTCCTGCTTGCGCTCGGAGAGGTTCATGTAGATCACGTCGACTCGCACATGTTCGTTGCGCTGCAGGGTGTAGGAGGCGCCGAACATAACCACCACGGCGAACATGTACCACTGCAGTTCCAGCCATGCATTGGACGATATGTCGAAGGCATAACGCACCATCGCGTTGACGGCGCTGACGAGGCATGCCAGCAACACGCAAGCGTTGGCAAGCAGGCCTAGTTTGGCGTTGATCCAGTCGATCAAGGCCGAGAATTTGAGCAATGCCTTCATGGGCAGACCTACCCCTCCGATTGACGCTTTTTGTCGGTCGCGGCCGGGCGATAAGCCGCCACCTCAATTCTACAGAGTTCGCCGCCGGGCACGGACCCGACGGCACGACGTCCCCAATACGCCGTACGCAAAGCAACATGGCAGGATACGCCCCCGCATGAACCGCTACAACTGGGTGAAAACCCTAAGCGCGCCACGGGCCGCGCTACGGCGGGTACTTCCGCTATGGCGCGTACTTCAATCGCCGGCGATGGTCATGCGGTCGATCAATACCGAGCCAGCGGTCATGCTGCCGCGCGTGACCAGGTCGGCGCCCGCCGCGACCAACCCGAGGTACATGTCCTTGAGGTTGCCGGCGATGGTGATCTCCTCGACCGGAAAAGCAATGCGCCCACCCTCCACCCAGTAACCCGCCGCACCGCGCGAGTAGTCGCCGGTCACGTAATTCACGCCCTGCCCCATCAGTTCGGTGACCAGCAGACCTGTGCCGAGTTTGTCCAGCATGCCCGCGAAATCGGCGTCGTCGGTGGGATGCAGCAGCATGTTGTGGCAACCGCCAGCGTTGCCGGTCGACCGCATGCCGAGCTTGCGCGCCGAGTAACTGGACAGGAAATAACCCTGCAGTACGCCACGGTCGACCACATCGCGCTTGCGGGTGGCGACGCCCTCGTCGTCGAATGGTCCGCTGGCCAGCCCCTTGGGAACCGCCGGGTCTTCGCTGATGCGAACATGCGGCGCGAAGATCTGCTTGCCGAGCGCATCGACGAGAAAACTGGTCTTGCGGTACAGGCTGCCGCCGCTGGCGGCTGACACGAGGGAGCCGATCAGGCCGACCGCAACCGGTGCCTCGAACAGGACCGGGCATTGGCGGGTGGAGATGCGCCGGGCCCCGAGGCGCGACAGGGCGCGCCGCGCGCAGTAGTCGCCAATGCGGGCCGGATCGGGGAAAGCGGCGGCGTCGCGCCCGGAGACGTACCAGTCGTCGCGCTGCATTGCGTTCTTGGCGCGCGCCGACTTGGCCGCGATGACCGAGCATGAAATGTAGTGCCGCGAGGCCGGGTAGCCGCCCATGAAACCGCGCGAATTCGCGTAAACGAACTGCGAATGCTGCGCCGAAATGCTCGCGCCCTCGGAATTGCGGATCATGGGACTCACCGCAAAAGCGGCCGCCTCCGCCGTCTTCGCCACCTCGATCGCCTCGGGTACGCCGATGTTCCACGCATAAAGCAAGCCGGGATCGGCAGGCGCGCGCGCGAACAGCGCGGGGTCCGCCAGACCGGCGCAGTCGTCTTCGGCGGTGTAGCGCGCGATGTCGATCGCGGCGGCCACCGTCGCCTTGACTGCGGCCGGCGAGAAATCCGAACTGCTCGCATTGCCCTTGCGCTGCCCGATGTAGACGGTGACGCTGACGCCCTTGTCGCGGTTATGCTCGATGTTCTCGACCTCGCCCATGCGCGCGGTGACCGACAGTCCGTACCCTTCCGAGACCTCGAACTCCGCGTCGCTCGCGCCGAGCGCGCGCGCATGCGCAAGGCCGTCCGCAGCGATGGCGGCGAGCGTGTCTGGCGAAAAGGAAAACTTGGCGGCTGACATCGGAACGGGTCTTTCTGAGGAGCGCAAGGCGGAGCGCGAACCTATAATTATACGTAGGCATCCGCCCCGACCACGATTCGACCCATAGGCCCCCACTCCCCATGCGGCACAAGCCGACGCGCACCCGCACCGTCCTGGTCGACCCCCAGCCCGCGCCGGGCCCGGTCTACACCCGCCCGAGCAAATCGCAGATGAAACGCGACATGACCGGCCTGCAGGAACTCGGCCGCGAACTTGCCGCCCTCTCCAGGGAGCGCCTTGCCCAGCTCGGCCTTCCCGAGCGCCTGCACGAGGCGCTGCTCGCCTACCGCACCATCACCGCCCACGAGGGGTCGAGGCGCCAGTTGCAGTTCATCGGCCGGCTCATGCGCGATGTCGAACCGGAACCGCTGCGCGAGGCCCTCGACCGTTTCAACGGCGCCTCCCGCGCCGAGGTTGCCGACATGCATCTGGCGGAACGCTGGCGCGACCGCCTGCTGGAAGAAAGCGGCGCCTTGACCGAATTCGCCGGCACCTATGCCGGCACCGATCTCACGCGCATCCGCACCCTCGTGCGCAACGCCCAGAAGGAAAGGAAGGAGGGCAAGCCGCCGCGCGACTATCGCGAGTTGTACCGCGCGATCCGCGAGGCCATGGCCGCGCGCGAGGCACCCGGGCGCGCCGCGCCTGCCGAAGCGGGCGCCGGGAAGGACGAACCTCCCGAATGAATCGCGCGCCCGTCAACCAAGGAGACCCAACCACGTGAACATGCGAGATCGCCCCCTGCGCGTCGGCCTGGTGTCGACAAGCGACCGTGCCAGCAGCGGTGTCTACAAGGACGAAGGCCTGCCGGGCCTGAAGACCTGGCTGGACGCGGCGCTGCTCACCGCCTGGGAGGGCCTGGAGCGTCTCATCCCGGACGAGCAGGCCGTCATCGAAAAGGCACTGATCGACCTGGTGGACAGCGAGCGCTGCGACCTGGTGCTCACCACCGGCGGCACCGGTCCCGCCTTGCGCGACGTGACCCCTGAAGCCACGCTGGCGGTGGCGCACAAGGAAATGCCCGGCTTCGGCGAACAGATGCGCCAGATCAGCCTGCGCTTCGTGGCCACGGCCATTCTTTCGCGCCAGGTCGCGGTGATCCGCTACCACCCCGACCGCACATCCGGCGCGCTCATCGTCAACCTGCCCGGCCAGCCCAAGGCCATCAAGGAAACCCTGGAGGGGTTGCGCGACGCCGAAGGCAAATCAATCGCCGGCGGCATCTTCGCGGCCGTCCCCTACTGCATCGACCTGATCGGCGGCCCCTATGTCGAAACCGACGAAGCGGTATGCAAGGCCTTCCGCCCGAAAACCGCGCTGCGCCCGCGCGATACCCTGCCGCTGATCCGAAAGCCGTAAATGACCCAGCTGCTCGAATGCGTGGAAGTCGTAACCGGTACCGCACCGACCGCCAGCGTGATCTGGATGCATGGCCTGGGCGCCGACGGCTATGACTTCGTCCCGGTGGTCAAGGAACTCGACCCCAACACCCTGCCCGGCCTGGCCGGCGGGGTGCGCTTCGTCTTTCCCCATGCCCCCATCCGGCCGGTCACCATCAACAACGGCATGCGCATGCGGGCCTGGTACGACATCCGGATGGTCGACCTGGGGCGTCAGGAAGACGAGGCCGGCCTGCGCCAAAGCCAGGCCGAATGCGAAGCCCTGATCGCGCGCGAGGTGGCGCGCGGGACGCCGGCGCGGCGCATCGTGCTGGCGGGTTTTTCGCAGGGTGGCGCGGTCACGCTGCAGACGGGCCTGCGCCACGCCGAGCCGCTGGCCGGATTGATGGTTCTATCCAGCTACCTGCCGCTGGCCGCCCGCGTGGCTGAAGAAGCAGCCCCGGCCAACCGCGCCACGCCGGTCTTCATGGCGCACGGCAGCGACGACCCGGTGGTGGCACTCGAGCGCGCAGTCGCCTCGAAGGCGCAGCTGGAAAGCCACGGCTACGGGATCGAATGGAAACAGTACCCGATGGAACACTCGCTGTGCTTAGAAGAGATCGCCGACATACGCGCCTGGCTGGGCCGCGTGCTCGCCTGATGCGCGTCCGCGCGCGGAAGGCCTAGCGGTACACCCCGTCCCATTCCGCCGCCACGGTGGCGGACGTGCCGTCCGCGCCCACCAGCGGGCGGTTCAGCGAGAACATCACCTCGGGCGTGACGACCGCGTACTGCATGTAGCCCAGCCTGGCGATGGGCTTGAGCAGCCCCGTATCGACCATGCCGTCGCGGATGATGGCTTCGTTGATGTAGACGCCCACGACCATGCCGAACACCACCGTGTGGGTATGCGCCGGGTCCGGGGAAGGCAATTCGACGGTCTTCCAGGTCTTGCATTCGAGCGCTGCGGGGCTTTCCGCCACGCGCGGGGCGCGCACCAGGCGCGAGTCGGCTGGCGCCAAGCCGGCGAGTTCGAATTCGTCGACCGCCGCGCCCACCGGCGCAGAGCTGAGGTTCATCTGTTCGCGCAGGTCGTAAGTGGCGAGCGAACAGGTGAATTCGCCGGTTTCCACGGCGTTGCGCAGGGAATCCTTGTGCCCGGCGGAGGAGAACAGCACCACCGGCGGCCGGTCGCTCACTGCATTGAAGAAACTGTAGGGTGCCAGGTTGTTGACACCATCGCGGCTGACCGTCCCGATCCAGCCGATCGGGCGCGGCACCATCAGGGCCTTGAACGGGTTGTGGCGCAGTCCATGGTTGTTGGCGGCGGTGTCGTAGTGCATGGCGGAAGGCAATCGGTGTGCAGGAGCATGGAGTTTAACCGCGCACCGCGGGTGCGCGAGCGCCGCAGTCGATAGAATCCGGAAAGTTTCCAACCGCCCAGCCATCCCATGACACACGTGACCGAAGGAACCCTGCTCTGGCAACCCTCCCCGGAACGCCTCGAGCGCGCCCGCCTGACGGCCTACATGGCCTGGCTGGAACAAACCCGCGGACTGCGGTTCGCCGACTACAACGCCCTGTGGCAATGGTCGGTGGACGAACTCGAGGCGTTCTGGCAAAGCATCTGGGAGTACTACGCGATCAGCAGCAGCACCCCCTACAGGCAGGTGCTGAAGGCACGCACCATGCCGCGCACGGTCTGGTTCGAGGGAGCCCGGCTCAACTACGCGGAACACGCCCTGCGACATGCGGCCCCCGGCCGGCCGGCGATCATTTTCGAATCTGAACTCCGGCCCTACGGCGAAATCGGCTGGGACGACCTGAAGGCCCGGGTGGCCGCGCTGGCGAACACCCTCAAGGGCATGGGCGTGGTCGAAGGCGACCGGGTGGTGGCCTACATGCCCAACATCCCGCAGACCATCGTGGCGCTGCTGGCGGTGGCCAGCCTCGGGGCCATCTGGTCCTCGGCCTCTCCCGACATGGGGCATGTGTCGGTGATCGACCGCTTTCGCCAGATCGAACCCAAGGTGCTGATCGCGGTGGACGGCTATCGCTACGGCGGGCGCGATTTCGACCGCTCCGGCATCGTGCGCGAAATCCTCGCCGCCTTGCCCTCGGTGCAGAAGACCATCGTCGTGCCCTATCTCGACGAAGGCGTCGACGTCGCCTCCTTCCCCAACGCCATCTCCTGGGACACGGCGATGCGCACGCCCGGACCGCTCGAATTCGTCCAGGTGCCGTTCGACCATCCGCTCTGGGTGGTGTATTCCTCCGGCACCACCGGCATGCCCAAGCCGATCGTGCACGGCCACGGCGGCACCGTCATCGAGTGCATCAAGCACAACGACCTGCACCTCGACCTGGTGCCGGGCGACCGCTTCTTCTGGTACTCATCGACCAACTGGATCATCTGGAACCTGCTGTGCAACACGATGCTGTCCGGCTGCACCGTCGTGCAGTACGACGGCAACCCCGGCCATCCCGACATGGGCACCCTGTGGAAATTCGCCGCCAGAAGCCGCACCGATGTGTTCGGCGCCAGCGCGGCGTACATCGCCCAGTGCCTGAAATCCGGCGTCGAACCGCGCGAACACGGCGACATCTCGCGCATCCGCACCGTATGTTCCTCGGGCTCGCCGCTTCCGGTCGAGGGGTATCGCTGGGTGTATGAGCATGTCAATGCCGACCTGCTACTGGCCTCGATCTCCGGCGGCACCGACCCCGGCGCGGCCTTCGTCGGGGCCTGCCCCATCCTGCCGCAGTTCGCAGGCGAAATGCAGTGCCGCTGCCTGGGTGTGGCGGTGCATGCCTTCGACGACGCCGGCAAGTCGCTGATCGATGAAGTGGGTGAACTGGTCTGCACCCTGCCGATGCCCTCGTTCCCCTTGTATTTCTGGAACGACACCGACGACAAGCGTTACCGCGAAAGCTATTTCGAGATGTACCCGGGTGTATGGCGCCACGGCGACTGGCTCAAGATCACCCCGCGCGGCGGCGCGATCATCTACGGGCGCAGCGACTCGACCATCAACCGCTACGGCATCCGCATGGGCTCGGCCGAGATCTACCGGGTGGTCGAGGACGTGGCCGAGGTGCAGGACAGCCTGGTGGTCGATCTCGAGTACCTTGGCCGCGAGTCCTGGATGCCGCTGTTCATCGTGCTCAAGCCCGGCGCCACGCTGGATGACGCATTGAAGGAACGCATCAAGGGGCGCATCCGCAAGGACCTGTCGGGCCGCCACGTGCCCAACGACGTGTTCGCGATCCCCGAGGTGCCGCGTACCCTCAACGGCAAGAAACTCGAAGTGCCGATCAAGCGCCTGCTCCTGGGCGAACCGCTCGAAAAAGTCGTCAATCGCGACTCGATGAGCAACCCGGGCAGCCTGGCGTGGTTCGTGAAGTTCGCCGCCGAGCGTGCCGCGCGCGCCTGATCTTGCGCGCGCCTGCGCCGCGCTCCTGCTGGCTTGCGCCGCCGGCCTCGCCTTGCGCGCAGG
>CANGUJ010000103.1 GCA_947456845.1 Burkholderiales bacterium
CCGCGCCGGTGCCTCCTACCCCGCCCGCAGCGCCGGCTCGGCAGGGCGCCATCCAACTGCTTTCCGGCGCGAACATCGGCAAGGAGCTTCTGCTGACCAAGGCGTTGACCACGCTCGGCAAGCCGGGTGTGCAGGTCGCTGTCATCACGCGTAGGCCGCAGGGCTATTTCATCACGCACGTCGAAGGCGCGAATTTTCCGGTGGTCAACGGCAAGACCCTCGACGCGCAGGCGCATCCGTTGAACGACCACGATGTCATCGAGATCGCCGGGACCAAGATGGAGTTTTTCTACAAGTAGGCCAGTTTCCGGTGCCTGATAGCGCCGGACGACCGACTGCGCAGCCTTAACGCCGTCCGGGGAGGCGTCTGTGAAACAGCACTTCGTCCGCATCGGACTCGGCCTGCTTGTGTTGGCCGTCTTCCTGGTGCATGCGGCCGAGATATTCAACGTCCGCATCATCACGCAGCTAGACGCCATCATCTACGACGCCCGCGTCCGGCTGACCATGCCCGGAAAGGCGGATGACCGGATCGTCATTCTCGACATCGACGAGAAGAGCCTCGGCAAACTGGGACGCTGGCCCTGGAGCCGCGACATGATGGCCGAGTTGGTCGAGCGGCTTTTCACCAAGTACGGCGTCTTGATGGTCGGCTTCGACGTCGTGTTCGCCGAGCCGGACGTCAGTTCCGGCATCCGCTCCCTCGAGAAGCTTGCCAAGGAAGGCGCGCTCAAGGACAGCGAGCAGTTCCGCGCCGAAGTCGAAAAGCTCAAGCCGACCCTCGACTTCGACGCGCGATTCGCCAAGGCGATTGCCGGCCGGCCGGTGGTGCTCGGTTACTACCTATCCTCCGAGGAGAGGGCCGAAAAAAGCGGCGCGCTTCCGCCGCCTGTCATGCCGGCCGGCACTTTCAAGGGCCGCACGATAGACTGGTTCAGGTGGAACGGCTATGGGGCCAACCTGGAAATCTTCCAGAAGGCGGCCCTGGCGTCGGGCCTGTTCAACCCTGTCGTCGACCTCGACGGCGTGGTGCGACGCGTCCCCATGCTGTCCGAGTACGACGGCCAGTACTACGAGTCGCTGGCGCTTGCCATGTTTCGCGCACTGCTTGGTTCGCCCAATCTCGAGCCGGGCTATCCGCCAGACCGGTTCCTGTCGCGCAACTACCAGGGGCTGGAATGGCTGGAGATGAAGGCCAACACCAGCGCGGGGGTGCGCACCGTGCGCATCCCCGTCGACAAGACGGTGAGCGCATTGGTGCCCTATCGCGGACCCGGCGGCGCAAAGGGCAATACGTTCCGCTATATCTCCCTCTCCGACGTGTATGAAGGCAAGGTGGCCGAGGGCGACCTGAAGGGAAAGATCGCCCTATGGGGCACCACCGCCCCAGGTCTCCTGGATCTGCGGACGACGCCGGTCGGCGAGGCCTATCCCGGGGTCGAAATCCACGCCAACCTGCTGTCTGGCATGCTGACGCAGAGTTTCAAGGAGCGCCCGCCATTCACCCTGGGCGCCGAGGTGCTGCTGCTGGGCATCGGCGGACTCACCCTGGCGCTCTTGCTGCCGTTCCTCTCGCCGATGCGCGCAACGCTGGTCGCGGTTGCCGGCATGGTCCTGATTGTGGCGTTCAATTTCCTTGTCTATTCGCAGCTCAACCTGGTATTGCCGCTGGCGGCCTCGCTCCTGATGACTGCGGCGCTCTACACGCTAAACATGGCCTATGGCTATTTCGTCGAGTCGCGCAGCAAGCGCGAGTTCACTGCGCTGTTCGGCCAGTACGTGCCGCCGGAACTGGTCGACGAAATGGCGCGCGATCCCAGCAAGTACAGCATGGAGCCGCAAGCGGCCGACCTGACCATCCTGTTTTCGGATGTGCGCGGATTCACCACCATATCCGAAAGCCTTTCACCCGGCGACCTCGCGTCATACATCAATGACTACCTGACCGGCATGTCGGCCGTGATCTCGAAGAACCGCGGCACGCTCGATAAATACATCGGCGATGCGGTCATGGCCTTCTGGGGCGCACCGGTGCCGGATGCCGAGCATGCGCGTCAGGGCGTGCTCACCGCGCTGGAGATGCAGCGGGTCGCCAAAGAACTCAATGAAAAGTTCCGAGCCAAGGGCTGGCCCACCCTTAAGATCGGCATCGGCGTCAACTCGGGCAATGTCCGCGTCGGCGACATGGGCTCCAAGGTGCGCAAGGCCTATACGGTCATGGGGGACCCGGTCAACCTGGCGTCCCGGCTCGAAGGGCGCACCAAGGAGTACGGCGTGGGCATCCTGGTCGGCGAGGCCACGGAAAAGGTTGTCAAGGACGTGATTTTCAAGGAACTCGACCGCATCCGGGTGAAGGGAAAGAACGAACCCGTGGCGATCTACGAACCCCTCTGCCTGGAGGCGGATGCGGACAAGAAGCTCAAGGACGAACTCAAAATATGGCGCGATGCGCTCAAGGCCTACCGGGCCCAGTCGTGGGACCAGGTGGAAATGAACCTGCTGAACCTCCAGCGCATGAATCCTGACTGCTATCTCTACGAAAAGTACGCCGAGCGCGTGATACAGTTCAGGAAAAATCCGCCCGGTCCGAATTGGGACGGGGTCACCACATTCGATGAGAAATAGCGCGTCCGGCGCGGACCCGGTGAGATGAAAGTCAAGGTTCTCGGGTGTTCAGGCGGCATCGGTGGCAAGCATCTGCGCACCACCGCCCTCCGTGTCGACAACGACGTGTTGATCGACGCGGGGACGGGTGTTGCCGACCTGTCCCTGACCGAGCTGTCGATGATCGATCACATCTTCCTGACCCATTCGCACCTCGACCACATCGCGACCATCCCGTTCATCGTGGACACCGTCGGGGCGATGCGCGACAAACCGCTGACCATCTACGGCATCGAGGAGACCCTCGACACGCTCAAGAAGCATGTGTTCAACTGGAGCGTTTGGCCCGATTTCACCGCCATTCCGTCGGCGGACAAGCCCTTCATGCGCTACCAGAGGATTCGCCTCGGTCAGCGCATCAGCATCGACGGCCGCACCTTCACGCCGCTGCCCGCCAACCACACGGTGCCGGCGGTCGGATATCAGATCGACAGCGCCCACAACGCGCTGGTGTTCACCGGCGATACCTACGTCAATGATCCACTGTGGAAGATCGTCAACCGCATCCCCAATCTCAAGTACCTGATCATCGAAACGGCATTCTGCAACCGCGAGTTGCAGCTGGCGGTCGCCTCCAAGCACCTGTGCCCGAGCCTGCTCGCCGAAGAACTGGGCAAGCTGGAGCGAACCGCGGAGATTTTCATCACCCACCTGAAGCCTGGCGAGATCGAACTGACCATGCAGGAGATCGAGGAGTTTGCGGGCGACTACAAGCCGCGCATGCTGCAAAACGGCCAGGTCTTTGAATTCTAGAAACGCCATGGCACCCGATCCGGTATCCATCGATGTACTGCGGCGGTTCGAACCGCTCGGTTCGCTGTCCGAGCAAAGGCTTCGCGAGTTTGCCGAATTGTGCGTCACCGAAGCATTTTCACGCGGCCAGGATCCGCTGCGAACCCGCGAAAGTGGCGACCAGCTCGCCTACCTGACCGAGGGCGAGATACAGATGACCTTCTCCGACGGCAACGTCGAGATCATCAACGCTGGAAGCGAAGCGGCCCGCTCCGCCCTCGTCCGTGCGAAAGGCATAGTTGCGGCGAGCGCCATCACCGACGTGGAACTGATCCGCATCGACCGCGACCTGCTCGACATCATGCTGACCTGGGACCAGCTGGCCGAGTTCGACGCGACCCGCACCGGCCGGCTCAAGGTCGTGGTGCAGGACGAGGCGCCGGCGTTGCCGCAATGGAAGGTCATGTCGGGCGTCTTCAGCATGTCCAACCTGCGTAGCGGGGCGTTTGCCAACCTTCCGCCGGCGCATATCGCCGAGTTGCTCAACCGGTTCTCGCGCCTCGAGGTCAATGCCGGCGACGTGATCATCCGCGAGGGCGATGAAGGCGACTACTACTACGTCATCGAATCCGGCCGGGCGATGGTCACGCGCCTGGTCGGCGGCGTCGTGGTCACGCTGGCCGATCTCAAGAGCGGCGACGCCTTCGGCGAGGAAGCCTTGGTGTCGGATGCCAAGCGTAACGCGACGGTGACCATGAAGCTGCCGGGCGTGCTGCTGCGGTTGGCCAAGCATGACTTCATCGCGCTGCTCAAGGAGCCGCTGCTCAACCGCATACAGATGGCGAAAGCCCTCGACAAGGTTGCGGCGGGCGCCCAATGGCTCGACGTCCGCTACCCTTCGGAATTTCAATACGACCGACTGTCGGGGGCGATCAACATCCCGCTGGCCGAAATTCGCAATGCCTTCAACGTCCTGGATAAATCCCGGGAATTCGTTGTCTATTGTCAGAGCGGACGTCGCAGCGCGGCAGCGGCGTTCCTGCTCGCGCATCGGGGCTTCAAGGTATTCTTGCTCGATGGCGGTCTGTGGGCCGTGCGCAAGTCGGGGTGATCGTGACCCTCGCGCTGCGCATCGAGGTCGATTTTCCGGTCCGGATTTCCTGGCCGGCGTGCAGTGCCGCGGCTTGGAGCCAAACATGAGCGCAGTATTGAGTGCGAAACCGCCGGCGCAGGGTAGCGATGTCAGCCAGAAGCTCAATTTCCAGAAAAACCTGCAGACGGTTACCAACCGGATTCATGCCACCAACAACATCGACGAGATCATGCTGGAGGTCAGTCAGGAGATCTGCACGCTGTTCAATGCCGATCGACTGACCATCTACACGGTTGCCGAGGACAAGGGCTCGATCATCTCCAAGGTCAAGACCGGCCTGAATTCCTTCAAGGACCTCAAGCTGCCGATCGCCGAACACAGCATCGCCGGTTACGTCGCCCTTTCAAAAAAGCTCATCAACATCCGCGATGTCTACGACGAGAACGAACTCAAGTCCCACAATCCCAACCTGCGGTTCCTGCAGGAGGTCGACAAGCGCACCGGGTACCGCACCAAGCAGGTGCTCTGCGCTCCGGTGGTGGATGCCCAGTCCGGTGAACTCATCGGCGTTGTCCAGATCATCAACAACAAGTCAGGGCAACCCTTCGGCCAGCTAGAAGAAGAGGGTGCGGTCGGTCTGATCCAGACCCTCGCCATCGCGTTTCGCCAGCGGCAGAAGGCGGCTCAGCCGGTCAAGACCAAGTACGACTATCTGGTTGCCGATGCGGTGCTGTCGGCCCAGGAATTCGACCTGGCCACGCGTTCCGCCCGGCGCAAGGGCATCGACGTCGAGGAGGTGCTGATCGGCGAGTTCCAGGTCAAGGTGCCTGCCATGGGGGCGGCCCTGTCGAAGTTCTTTGGCGTGCCTTACGAGCCCTTCAAGACCGATCGGATCAAGCCGGCCGACCTGCTCAAGCATCTCAAGCGCGATTATGTCGAATCCAGCCAGTGGATTCCGATCGATGATGCCAAGGAAGGCCTCGTCGTGCTGTGCCTCGACCCAGAGCGGGTGCGCAGTTCGCGCATTGTCAACAACATCTTTCCGCGCGCCACCAAGGTGGTCTACAAGGTCACCACCGCGACCGAGTTCAAGCAGACGCTCAACCTGTTTTTCGGCGAGGATCTGAGCGGCGGGGACATCGACTCCATCCTGGGCGCCATCACCGACGGCGAAGACGAACCCATCATCGACACCGGCGACGACGTCAACGCGGCGGCCGACAACGAACTGGTCAAGCTGGTCAACAAGATCATCATCGACGCCTACAACCAGGGCGCTTCCGATATCCACATCGAGCCCTACCCGGGCAAGGCCAAGACCGAGATCCGCTTTCGCAAGGACGGCTCGCTCTCGCCGTATATCGAGATTCCGGCCAGCTACCGCAACGCCATCGTCGCGCGCTTAAAGATCATGTGCGACCTGGACATCTCGGAGAAACGCAGGCCGCAGGACGGCAAGATCAAGTTCAAGAAATACGGCCCGCTGGACATCGAGTTGCGGGTCGCGACCATCCCCACCGCGGGCGGCGTCGAAGACGTGGTCATGCGCATTCTGGCGGCCGGCGAACCGATCCCTCTCGACAACCTGGGCGTCACCAAGAAGAACCTCGATGCACTGAAAAAGACCGTCAGCAAACCCTACGGCCTGTTCTTCGTCTGCGGGCCGACCGGCTCCGGCAAGACCACGACCCTGCATTCGGTGCTGGGCTTCCTCAATACGCCCGACACCAAGATCTGGACTGCGGAAGACCCTGTCGAAATCACCCAAAAAGGCCTGCGCCAGGTGCAGGTGAACAAGAAGGCGGGCCTCGATTTCGCGGTGGTCATGAAGGCCTTCCTGCGCGCCGATCCCGACATCATCATGGTCGGCGAGATGCGCGACGCGGAGACCACCGGCACCGGTATCGAGGCATCGCTCACCGGCCACCTGGTGTTCGCGACCCTGCACACCAACAGCGCGCCCGAGGCGGTGATCCGTCTTCTCGACATGGGCATGGACCCGTTCAACTTCGCCGACGCCCTGCTCGGCATTCTTGCGCAGCGGCTCGCCAAGCGGCTGTGCAAGGAATGCAAGCAGCCCTACAGTCCCGACCCCAACGAACTCAAGGCCTTCATCACCGAATACGCCGAGGAACTGGTCAAGACGCCGGCCTGGAAGCAGGATCCGCAGGGCCAATTCAAGAAGCTCTACGATTACTGGCTGCAGGAGTACGGCAAGGACGGCAAGCTCACCATGTACAAGGCCAAGGGTTGCGACAAGTGCGGCAACAGCGGCTACAAGGGCCGGGTGGGCCTGCATGAACTGATGGTCGCCTCCGAACGTGTGAAGAAACTGATCCAGGAAAAAGGCCGTGTCTCCGACATCTTCGTCACGTCGGTCGAGGACGGCATGAGCACCCTCAAGATGGACGGCATGGAAAAGGTCCTGATGGGCGTCACGGACATGAAGCAGGTCCGCACGGTCTGCATCAAGTAGCCTCCGGGAGAAGGCAGCCCCCCAATCGTGGCGACCGTCGAGGATCTATTCACCCGGCTTGAGCAGCTCAATGCCGTCGGAGCTGCGCTTTCCAAGGAGCGCGACATCAATGCGCTCCTCGAGAAAATCCTGCGCGCGGCCAAGGGCATCACAGGCGCGGATGGCGGGACGCTTTATCGCCTGATCGACGGCGAAAACCTGCAGTTCGAGATCCTGCTCAACGATTCCCTCGGTATCGCCCTGGGAGGCACCACGGGAAACGGCATCTCTTTCTATCCGATCCGCCTGCACGACGACACCGGCCAGCCCAACATGTCGATGGTCGCGGCCTATGCCGCGCTTACCGGCGACACCGTGAACATCGCCGACGCCTACACTGCCGAAGGGTTCGATTTCTCGGGCACGCGCAATTTCGACAAGAAGACCGGCTATCGCTCGACCTCCTTTCTCACCATCCCCATGCGGGACCACGAAAACGAGATCATTGGCGTATTGCAGTTGCTCAACCGTATCGATCCGCTGAGCGGAGCGGTGACCCAGTTTTCCGACGCCGACCAGCGTCTCGCCGAGAGCCTCGCCTCGCAGGCGGCCATCGCGCTGACCAACCGCAACCTGATCCTCCAGCTGGAGCAGCTGTTTGAGTCGTTCATCAACGTGATGAACACAGCGATCGACGAAAAATCGCCCTACACCGGCGGCCATTGCCAGCGCGTTCCCACGCTGACCATGATGCTGGCCGAAGCGGTCAACGAAACAAGCTCGGGTCCGCTCAAGGACTTCACGATGAACGACCGTGACCGCTACGAACTCAAGATCGCCGGCCTGCTGCATGATTGCGGCAAGGTCACCACGCCGGTGCACGTGGTCGACAAGGCGACCAAGCTCGAAACCATCTTCGACCGGGTGCATCTGCTGGACACCCGCTTCGAGGTGTTGAAGCGCGATGCGGAAATCGCCACGCTCAGGGGCGAGATCTCCGCTGATCAATACGCGGCGCGGCTGCGCCAGTACGAGGACGATCGTGTCTTCCTCCGCCGCACCAACGTCGGTGGCGAGTTCATGCGCGAAGAGGACATCGCGCGGGTCAGGGCCATCGCAGCGTACCGCTGGACCGGCGTGGACGGCAATGAAGCTCCGTTCCTGAGCGATGACGAAGTCAAAAACCTGACCGTGCGTGCCGGCACGCTCACCCAGGAAGAGCGCGAGGTGATCAACTACCACATCGTCGCTACCATCAAGATGCTGGAGGCGCTGCCGTGGCCCAAGCACCTGAAGAACGTGCCCGAATACGCCGGGGGCCACCACGAGCGGATGGACGGCAAGGGCTACCCGCGCGGCCTCAAGCGCGACGAGATGAGCCTGCAGGCGCGGGTGATGGGCATTGCAGACATCTTCGAGGCGCTGACAGCGCCCGATCGCCCCTACAAGAAGGGCAAGACCCTCACCGAGTCGCTCGAGATTCTCGGCAAGTTCAAGCTGAACGGGCATATCGACCCGGACCTCTTCGATGTGTTCATCCGCGAAAAGGTGTACCTTAAATATGCCGAAAAATTCATGCACCCGGAACAGATCGACGCGGTCGACCTGACCCGCATTCCCGGCGTGGCGCCACCGTGAGTGACGCCTCGCGTCAGGGCGTCGGCGAGGACGCCTTGCGGGTGATGTAGACGATCACCGCTTCGGTGGCAACTTCGACGAATTGCTCGTTGTAGCCCATTTCCTTGAGTTCCCACTGGAAGGTGTTGCCCAGCGCCGCCTTCTTGAACATGCCGAGTTTCTTCTCCTCGCGAAACCGTGCCGCCTTTTCGCAGACTTCCTCGATGATCGAGGTCAGGCGTTTCGGGCTGACCATGCGCTGCGGATCGTTGGCCAGTGCCGGCGGAAAACGCTTGAGAATATCCTGTGCCAGGGACTTGGCGAAGTCCTCAAGCTCCTTCCCGCCAAAAAGATTGAGTGCCATGATGATGATCGGGATTTCGCCCGCGATACTCGTATCGCTCATATCATAAACTGATCCGTGGCGATCCAGCGATCGAATCACCGCAGCATGCTCAAACGCCTTTTCGGCCGCCCTGAATCGAAGCCGGCTGGCGCGCCGGAATCGCGCGAGCGCCTGCTCGCGGCTGTCCGTGAAAGCGTGGCTCGCGGGCGCCTGGCGGAAGCGGAAGTCCGCTTGGAGGTCCTGGTACAGCGGTTTCCCGGAGATGCGAAGGTCCATAACGAGGCCGGCAGGCTGCGTTACGCGCAAGGCGACTTTGACGGCGCTGCACAGGCTTTTGCGCGTGCCTGCGAACTGGCCCCGCGCTGGCCTGACGCCCGCGCCAATCTCGGCCAGACGCGCCTGGTAAGGGGGCATTACGCAGAGGCGGTCCGCCACTTCGAGCGCGCGCTCGAGGCCGATCCGCGCCACCACGAAGCGCTCTTCAACCTTGCGCTGTCGCTTGCCCACTGCGGCGACCTGGAGGCATCGCTCGTGATTTCACGCCGGCTCGTGGCCGACGCCCCGGCGGACCCCCCCAGTCATGTGCTGCTCGCGGAGACCCTTCTGCGCGCCGGGCAGTTTCACGAAGCCTGGCGTGAATATGCATGGCGCACCCGGGTCGCGGACTATCAGCCGTTTTTCAGGACCTATGCGCAACCGGAATGGCTGGGAGAGTGGCTTCCCGGTGCGACGGTGCTGATATGGCCGGAGCAGGGCTACGGAGACATGCTGCAATTCGTGCGCCTGTTGCTGGTGGCGGCGCGCCGACATCCGGACATGTCCTTCGTCCTGGAGGCCGAACCGGCCTTGCTACGCCTCATGCAAGTCACCTGTGCCGGCCATCCCAACATCCGCGTGGTCGCCGCGTCCGACCAGATCGGCGCGTTTGACCGGCACGCGCCGATCATGAGCCTGCCGCGCAATCTCGATGCGAGCCTGGGCGTCAATCCCGCCGCCATGCCGTATCTGCGCGCAGCCAGCGACGAGCTTGCGCCATGGCGGGCGCGCGTGAGGGCGGCGGCGGGCGCAAAACTCGCAGTCGGCCTTGTATGGGCTGGAAACGCACGCGAGCGGCATGGCGCGGCCGACCAGGCCCTCGATGCGCGCCGCAGCGCGGGGGCGCAGGCGGTATCCGCGCTGTGCGATGTGGCGGGATGCACCTTCTTCAACCTCCAGGTCGGCGGCCGCAGCGGTGAAATGGCGGCGTTGGGCATCCCTCTGGTTGACTTCACCGGCGAACTCACCGATTTTGCGGCGACCGCCGCCCTGGTGTCCTGCCTCGACCTGGTGATCAGCGTCGATACGGCCGTGGTGCATCTGGCGGGCGGCCTGTCGCGGCCGGTCTGGATGCTTTCGCGTTTCGACTGCTGCTGGCGATGGGGGCGGCGCGCTGCGACCAGTGCCTGGTATCCA
>CANGUJ010000104.1 GCA_947456845.1 Burkholderiales bacterium
GAAGGCGCTGGTGCCCATGCTCGCCTTCGCCGTCGGCCTGTGGGGGCTGGGGCTGGGCGGCGGATACCTGCTCGCCTATACCGACACCCTGGGATCCGCGCGCGGGGCGCCGGGCTTCTGGATCGGCGCCATCATCGGGATGGCGGTGGCGGCTGCCTCGGTGACGTTGTACTTCGCGCGCGTCAGCCGCGCCGCGCTTGAGGGCGGCGCGGCGGAACGCGCAGTGCCGACGCTCCAGGGACATGCCTGAACCGCGCACCCGCCGAGTTATGTGGCACACCATCGGCCTGGCGCTGGTGGCTTTCGTCGTTTACCAGTCGCTCACCCCGGCGCCTCTGGAAGTCGAACTGGGGGAGGGCAACCGCCTGGGGCATCTTCTGGCCTACGGCACGCTGATGGGGTGGTATGCGCAGCTGCACGAACGACACGCCACGCGGATTCGGCTCGCAGCCGGGTTTGTGGCCATGGGCATCGTTCTTGAGTTCCTCCAGGCGGCCACCGGATACCGGACACTGGACCCGGCGGACGCGGTTGCCAACACCTTCGGGGTGGGGCTGGGCTGGCTGCTGGCGCCGCCGAGGCTGCCGAATGCCATGTCGCTGGCGGAGCGCCTGCTCGACAAAAAAGCCCCGTGATGTTGTCGTGGCGCAGCGCGCCTCAGGTCCAACCGCGCCCTACGAATACGATCACGGTGGTAATGAAACCGAGCACCAGGTTGAGCAGCACCAGCTGACGGATCTGGTTCATCGCCGCACCGCCGGCGGGCCAGTCATGCGCCGCGACCGCGGCCCGCAAGCGCCGGTAGGCGGCGAAGCGGATGTGACCAAAAATCGCCATCATCAACACGCCGAGCGCGGACATGGCGTGAATGTGCGGCCCGATGCGCCCGCCATTGCCGGCGAACAGCACCATGATGGCCACGCCGCTCACCAGTATCAGCAGGATGCTCACCGACACCCATGTGAAAAAGCGCCCCAGCGTCGCGGCGAGCAGCGGCAGGCGCAGCGGCGGTTGCAGCAGTTCAGCGGCCGACGGCCGCAAGGCCATGTGGGCGAAGAACATGCCGCCCACCCAGACGATCACGCCGAGCAGATGCACCAACAGCCAGAGGCTGTAGGTCACAGCAGGTCCGCCAGGTTGTGCCTGACAGGCGCGAAGCTGCGACGGTGCGCGGGACAGGCGCCGAACTCGCGGATCTTGGCCAGGTGCAGCTGGGTCGCGTAGCCCTTGTGCCGCTCGAACGCGTATTCCGGGTATGTTTTGGCCAGGGCCACGAGCTCGCGATCGCGCGCCGACTTGGCGAGGATGGAAGCCGCCGATATCGCCGCCACCTGGGCGTCACCCTTGATGATGGCGCGCGTGGTGTAGGGCAACGTCGGCGCCTGGTTGCCGTCGACCCAGACCTCGTCCGGATTGACCAGCAGTTTCTCCACGGCACGACGCATCGCCAGAAGCGTGGCCTGCAGGATGTTGATGCGGTCGATCTCTTCGACGGACGCCGATGCCACGCCGAAGGCGAGCGCGTCGGTCTGGATTTTCACCGCCAGCTTCTCGCGCCTGGACGCCGTGAGCTTCTTGGAATCGTCCAGCCCGCGAATCGGGCGCGAGGGGTTGAGCACCACCGCAGCCGCGTACACCGGCCCGGCGAGCGGGCCGCGTCCGGCCTCGTCCACACCGCAGATGAGAAGGCCCTTGCTGGGGGGCGGGCGCCGCAAGGCCTTGACCTTGCGCGCGCGTTTGTCCACGCCGGCCAGCAGGTCGGGCTGAATGTCCTCCGGCAGAGCGGCATCGCGCACCATGCGCGGATTCTACGCGGGGCCGGACGCGCGCGCCTCCGGCGCCGCGACCGCCGGGAAGAACCGCGCGGCGATGGCCCCGGCGGCGCGCGTGGGCATGCCGCAGCGCAGTTCTTCGTGCAAGCGTGCAAACCGCGCTTCGATGCTTGTGCGAAGGGTTGGGTCCGCGATCAGGTTCGCCAGCGCCTGGGCGAGGTTCTCGGGCGTCGCGTCATCCTGCAAGAACTCGGGAACGATGAACTCGCCACACAGGATGTTCGGCAGGCCAACCCATGGCTGGTACTTCATGCGGCGCATCATCTCCCACGAGATGCGCGCCATGTTGTAGGCGATGACCATGGGCCGCTTGAACAAGGCTGCCTCGAGCGTGGCGGTACCGCTGGCCACCAGGGCGACGTCGCAGGCCGCAAGTGCGGTGTGCGAGTCGCGCGGCGCAAGCACGAAACCGGCAGCATCCGCGCCGCACTCGCGCACTGCATCATTCCACTGGGTGGCAGTCGCCTCGCTGGCTAGCGGAACCACGAAACGCACGCCGGGCATGGCGCGCGCCAGGCCAACCGCGGCGCGGACGAACCGCTCGGCCAGGTATTTCAGTTCCGACTGCCGGCTGCCCGGCAGGAGCGCCACCACCAGTCCAGCATCAGGAAGGCCGAGGCGGGCGCGCGCGCCTGCACGATCCGGAACTTGCGCGATGACATCGGCCAGCGGGTGGCCGACATAGGTGGCGCTGATGCCGGCGTCCCGGTAGAGCTTTTCCTCGAAGGGGAAGACGCACAGCATCTCCTCGCAGGCGGCGCGGATGTTCGTGATGCGTTCACCGCGCCACGCCCAGATCGACGGGCTGATGAAGTGTGCGGTGCGCACCCCGCCGGCCCGCAGCCGCGTTTCGAGATCAAGATTGAAGTCGGGCGCGTCAACGCCGATGAACAGGTCGGGCGGATCGGCCAGCAGACGCTCCGTCAGGGCACGCCGGATGCCGGTGATTTCGCGGTAATGGCGCAGCACTTCCACATAGCCGCGCACCGCAAGCTTGTCGGACGGCCACCATGCGGCGAAGCCGGCCGCCTGCATGCGCGGCCCGCCGATGCCGCAGAAGGCAGCGCCCGGCAGGCGCGCCGCAAGCGCCGTGATCAGGTGGGCGGCGAGCAGGTCGCCGGAGGCCTCGCCCGCGACCAACGCGATGCGCGGCGCGGCCATAGCGGTCAGCGCATGATGCCGCGCGTGGAGGCTGCGACAAAATCCGACAGCAGCGCCACTTCGGAATAGAGCGCGCCCTGTGCGGCGAGTTCGCGGCGCGCCTGGTCAAGCAGCAGGCCGTTCTTGTAAAGGGTCTTGTAGGCGCGGCGCACGTTTTCGATCTGCTCCGGCGCATAGGCGCGACGCTTGAGCCCCTCGCTGTTGATGCCGTGCGGCGCGGCGGGATTGCCGGAACATGTGACGTACGGCGGCAGATCCTTGAACAGGATGGCGCCCATCGCACACATTGAATGCGCGCCGATGCGCACGAACTGATGCACGACGGTGAACCCGCCGAGGATCGCCCAGTCACCCACGTGGACATGGCCGGCCAGCTGCGCGTTGTTGGCGAAGATGGTGTGGTTGCCCACCTGGCAATCATGCGCGAGATGCACGTAGGCCATGATCCAGTTGTCGTTGCCGACCCGGGTCGCGCCCGCGTCCTGCGCCGTGCCGCGGTTGAAGGTGCAGAACTCGCGGATCGTGTTGTTGTCGCCGATCTCCAGGCGGGTCGGCTCGCCCGCGTATTTCTTGTCCTGCGGCGCCGCCCCGAGGGACGCGAATTGCCAGATGCGGTTGCCGCGGCCGATCGACGTGGGGCCCTCGATGACGCAATGCGGCCCCACCCGGGTACCGGAATCTATGCTTACGCCGGCGCCGATCACCGCGTAGGGCCCGATTTCAACATCATCAGCCAGTTCTGCGGCCGGGTCGATGACGGCGGTCGGATGGATGCGCGACATGCTGGTCAGCGCGCCGTCAGGCGCCTTCGATGGTGCGGACCGTGCACATCAGGCCGGCCTCGGTGGCAAGCTGGCCGTCGACCCGCGCCTCGGCCTTGAACTTCCACAGTCCGCGCCGCACCGGACCGTCGATCGCGACGTGCAGATGCAACTGGTCGCCCGGGCTGACCGGACGCTTGAAGCGCGCATCGTCGATTCCGACGAAGTAATAGACCGACTTGTCATCGGGACGGTTTCCCAGGGTCTTGAACGACAGGATGGCCGCCGCCTGGGCCAGCGCCTCAAGAATCAGCACGCCGGGCATGACCGGATGGTGTGGAAAATGGCCGGTGAAGAACGGTTCGTTGATCGAGACATTCTTCACCGCATGGATATGGGATGAGGGCGTGACGTCCAGCACGCGGTCGACCAGCAGCATCGGGTAACGGTGCGGCAGGTGATCGAGAATGGCCCGGATATCCATGGTGTTCATTGCTTCTTCTCCAGCGTCGCCAGACGCTCTTCGAGTTCTGCGAGGCGCGTCGCCATCGCCTCGAGCTGGCGCAGATGCGCCGCACTCTTGAGCCATTCCCGCTGCGGTGCCAGCGGCCATGCGCCCCCGTAGGTCCCCGATTCGGTGATCGACTTGGTCACAAGCGCCCCGGCGGATATGTTGACCCGGTCGGCAATGGTGAGATGCCCCAGGATGACCGCGCCGCCGCCCACGGTGCAGTAGCGGCCGATGGCGGCGCTGCCGGCGACGCCGACGCAGCCGGCCATCGCGGTATGCGCGCCTATGCTGACGTT
Source organism: Burkholderiales bacterium (assembly GCA_947456845.1). Classification (GTDB taxonomy): domain Bacteria; phylum Pseudomonadota; class Gammaproteobacteria; order Burkholderiales; family JAEUOS01; genus JAEUOS01. The sequence goes on from CANGUJ010000104.1 coordinate 4,562, forward strand.
ATGGCCGATCTGGATCTGGTTATCGAGTTTCACGCCATCCTCGATCACGGTGTCGCCGAGCGCACCGCGGTCGATGGTGGTGCCGGCGCCGATCTCGACGTCGTCGCCGATGACCACGGTGCCGGTCTGCGGAATCTTGATCCAGCGCCCCCCTTCATTGGCAAAACCGAAGCCGTCGCTGCCGATGGCGGCCTGCGCGTGGATCATCGCACGCTCGCCGATGCGCACGCGTGCCAGTACCGCGGCGTGCGGATACAGGACGCTGCCCGCGCCGATCTGCGCCTCGTCGGACACCACCGCATGCGCGCCGATGGATACGCCCTTGCCCAAGCGCGCCGTGGGTGCCACGTGCGCGGTCGGATGGATGCCGGGAGGCTGCGCGGGATGCGGGTCGAGCAGCTGAGCGACGCGGGCGAAACAGGCGTAGGGGTTGTCATGCAGCAGGCTGGGGCGCGAATCCAGGTTCGCGTCACGCCGGCCAAGGATCAGCGCGCTGGCGCGGGAGGCTGCGACGTCCCGGCGGTATCTGGGGTTGGCGAGAAAGGCAATCTCGCCCTCAACCGCCGCCTTCAGGGTGGCGACGCGATGGATCTTGGTGTCGCCATTCCCCTGCAGGGCCGCCCCGGTGCGCTCGGCCAGAAATGCCAGTGACACCGGGCCGAGCGCCATGGCGCGGGAACTACTTGGTCTCTGCCAGGACCTTGAGCACCTTGTCGGTCAGGTCGAGCTTGGGATTGGCGTAGGCTGCATCCTGGAAAACGGCGTCAAGCCCTTCCTTTTCGGCAATCTGCTTCAAGGCGCGGTTGGCGGCTTGGAGCACGGTGGAAAACTCCTCGTTGCGGCGCCGATTGACGTCCTCATTGAATTCGCGCTGCTTGCGGTTGACATCGAGTTCGAGATCGCCGAGCGCACGCTGTCGCTGGTTGCGCTGGGTTTCGTTCATGACAGGCAGGTCCTTCTGAAACCGCTCCCCCTCGGTGCGCAAACGCGCGGTGAGTTCGTTGAGTTCTCGCTCGCGGCGCGAAAACTCGCCCTCGAGCTTTTTCTCGGCGCGCTTGGCAGCGTCCGACTCGCGGAAAATGCGCTCGGTATTGACGAAACCGATGCGGCTTTGCGCGAAGGCCGATCCCGACATCAGCAGAGCGGCCAAGGCCGCGGCAAAAATCCCAGCTTTTCGATTCAAGCCCATACTCCCGTTATACCAACACTACTTATTTTGCCACGCGCGGTCCGGCTCTGCTAGAAGGCGGTCCCGGCGGTGAACTGCAGACGCTGCACACGGTCGCCCGGCTGTCGGTTGAGGGGCAAAGCCCAGCTGATCCGCAGCGGGCCGAACGGCGACTGCCAGTCAAGCCCGAGGCCTGCCGAGTAACGGAAGCCGCCTCCCGTGGTCGGACCCGAACCATACAAACGACCGGCGTCGAGGAACGTCGCCAGCCGCACCGAGCGGTCTTTGGTCAGGCCGGGGAACGGAAAAAGGAATTCGGCGGTGCCGGTTACCCGCTTCTCGCCGCCGAGAATGCTGTCGTCCGTATCGCGTGGACCGAGGGAGTTGGTGTCGAATCCGCGCACCGTGCCGATACCGCCAGCATAGAACCGCTTGTTGAAGGGCAGCGGCTTGTTGATGCCGCGCGCCATCCCGACATCGCCGCGCAGGTAGAGGCTGTAGAGCCTGCCCAGCGGGTAGTACCAGCGGTCCGTGTACGTCAGCCGCCAGTACTGCACCGTGCCACCCGGCAATCCAAACTCCGTGCCGGCATTCTGCAGCCGGCCGTTGCGGGTGTAGATGGCGCTGTCGCGGGTGTCGCGGAACCAGCTCACGGTCAGCGGAATGGTCGTGATGTTCGCACCGTACGTAGTGACATAGTTGAGCAGCCGCGTCGGCGGCAGCGCACCCAGGCTGTAGTTGGTCACGTCGGCGGCGAGGCCGAACACAAAGGTGTCCTTCGCGGTGTAGGGATAGCCAAATCGGACGCCGCCGCCGGTGCTGCTGGTCCGGTAGTCGCCCAGATTCACGTTTGCCGCATTGAAATCGCGGTGATAAAGGTCGAATCCGCGACTGACGCCGTCGATGGTGAAGTACGGATTGTTGTGCGAGATCGAGTAGACCTTGTTGGTCCTGCCGGTGCTGATCGAGGCGGCCACGTAATTGCCGCTGCCGAAAATGTTCGCCTGCGCGACCGACGTCGACAGCACCAGCTTGTCGGCGCTGGAAAAGCCCGCACCGAGCAGCAGCTGGCCGGTGGGCTTTTCCTGCACCTTGATGTTCACGTCCACCTGATCGGGCGTTCCGGCGACCGCGGGTGTCTCGATCTCGGTTTCACGGAAATAATCGAGCCGGTCGAGGCGCTTCTTGGATTCGTTGATCTTCTCGCCGTCATAATACGAGCCCTCGAGCTGACGCAACTCGCGCCGGATCACCTCGTCACGGGTCCGCGTATTGCCGGCGACATTGACGCGGCGGACATACACGCGACGACCCGGGTCGATGTAGATGGTGAAGGCCACGGACTGCTTTTCTCGATCGATTTCGGGCGCGGCGTTGGCGTTGGCGAATGCGTAGCCCTCGTTGCCGAGGCGCTCCTGTATCTTCTTGGTCGAGGAGGTAAGCTTTTGCCCGTTGAACACATCCCCCGGCTTGAGCTCGATGAGAGGCCGCAACTGGGCCTCGCTCACCACCAGTTCGCCCGCGAGTTTCACGTCCGTGACGGTGAACTTCGGCCCCTCGCGGATGCTGACGGTGATGTAGATGTCCCTTTTGTCGGGGGTGATCGACACCTGAGTAGACTCCACGGCGAACTCGAGGTAGCCGCGATTGAGGTAGAAGGAACGCAGGTTTTCAAGATCGGCGGTCAGCTTCTGCTTGGAGTACTGGTTGTCCTTCGTGTACCAGGAGAACCAGCCGCCCTCGGCCAACGCGAATTCCTCGAGCAGCACGCTCTCCCTGAAGGCCGACGCGCCGACGATGTTGATCTTGCGGATTTTCGCAATGTCTCCCTCGGTCACAGCGAAATTAAGGCCGACCCGGTTGCGGTCAAGCGGCGTGACCGTGGTCTTGACAGTCATGCCGTACAAGCCCTTGGAGAGATACTGGCGCTTGAGTTCCTGCTCGGCGCGATCAAGGACCGAGCGGTCGAAAATCCGCCCTTCGGCAAGACCGCTCTCGCGCAGCGACTTCTTGACCGCAGCCTGTTCGAACGCCTTGAGCCCGGTGAAGTCGATCTGTGCGATCGCCGGGCGCTCCTCGATAGCGACGATCATCACGTCGCCCTCGACTTCGATCCGCACATCCTTGAAGAATCCGGTCGCGAAAAGCGCCTTGATGGACTCGGCAGCGCGGTCCTCCGTCAGGCGGTCGCCGACCTTGACCGGCAGGTATCCGAAGACCGTTCCTGCCTCGGTCCGCTGGATTCCCTCGACACGGATGTCTCTGATGACGAACGGTTCAAAGGCGTAAGCGTGGCGGGAATACGCAGACACCAGCACGATCGCCGCGACGAAGGCCAAAACCGCCGCAGGGCGCAAAAGGCGCAATAGGAGCACGTTGGATTTCAGCCCGCCAGCAGCCGATGGATGTCGTTGTAAAGGGCAAGTGCCATCGAGGTGATGACGACCGCAAATCCCAGCCGGGAACCGATCTCCATGACCTTCTCGGACACCGGTTTTCCCCGCAAGAACTCCACCAAATAATACAACAGATGCCCCCCGTCGAGCATCGGGATCGGAAGCAGATTTAGGACACCCAGGCTGATCGATACCAGCGCGATGAAGCTCAGATAGTAGGTTATCCCGAGTCTGGCGGTCTTGCCCGCGTAGTCGGCGATGGTCACCGGCCCGGAAAGGTTTCGCCAGGACACCTCGCCGGTCACCATGTTGCCCAGCATCTTCAGGGTGAAGACCGACGTTTCCCAGGTCTGCTTCAGTCCCCTGACAATGGCGTCCGCCGCTCCATATCGGACCATGACCGGCTCGACCCGGTCGGTTACCCGTGCCCCGATGCGCCCGATGGGCGCACCGGCCGACTCGACCGACGCCGGCACCACCGGGATCTGCAACAGGCTGCCTGCTCGCCGGACCTCGAGAATTTGCTCGCGGGCCGGATTGGCGCGCATGATCGACACGAAATCCTCGCTGGTCGGCACCGACTTCCCGGCCACGGATACCAGTATGTCACCCGGCAGCAGCCCGGACTTATCCGCGGGAGAACCCGGCTCCACCTGCGCGATCCGCGGCGCAGGGCGAAAGATCGACAGGCCTACGACATTCATGAAATCGCCGTCGAGTTCCAGCACACGCAAACCGGTGAAATCGATGAACGGGAACGCCAGGTCGCCGGCGGCCCGGCGCACTTCGAGCGGGTAGCGCTGGCGCGCCTCGGCGGCACGCAGCAGACGCCAGTGAAGGTCATTCCAGGACACCACCTGTCCTCCGCCGGCCGCGAGGATGGTATCGCCGGGCGCCAGACCCGCGGCCTCGGCCAGCGAGCCGGGCACAGGCTTGGCAATCCTTGCCGGCGGCTCCTCGACACCATGCATGTTGAGCCCCGCGTAGAGCGCGATGGCAAGCAGGAAATTCGCCAGCGGCCCGGCCAGGATGATGAACATGCGCTTGGCCACCGGCTGCGCGCTGAAGGACCGGTGCGCCTCTGCGGGCGGGACAGGCTCCTCCGGATCATGCCCGAGAAGCTTGACGTAGCCGCCCAGCGGAAACGCCGCCAGGGCCCACTCGGTGCCGTCGCGGCCGAGCCGCCGCATCAGGATGGGCTTGCCGAATCCGAGGCAGAAACGCAGAACCTTCACGCCGCAAAGACGTGCGGCCAGATAGTGGCCGTACTCGTGGAAGGCGATCAGGATGCCGAGCGCGACGAGAAATGCAGCGATCGTCGATGGCAGGGTCATGTCAGGCTCTCCCGTGCGACCGCGCGCGCGGCCGTGTCGGCGGCCAGCACCTCGCCCAGGCTTGTCATCGGCCCTGCGGGCAGAGCCTCCATGACGCGCTCAACGACCGCGGCGATGCGCGAAAAGGCCAGCCTTCCAGCGAGGAACGCATCGACCGCGATTTCATTGGCGGCGTTGAGCGTGGCAGGCGCGGTTCCGCCCGCCTCGAGTGCGGCGTAGGCCAGTGCAAGGCAGGGGAAACGCGCGAAGTCAGGCGCCTCGAAAGTGAACTGCGCCAGCTTAAATATGTCGAATGGCGCCACGCCCGCCTCGATGCGGTCGGGGTAAGCGAGCGTCTGGGCGATCGGCGTGCGCATGTCGGGGTTGCCGAGTTGGGCCAGAACCGAGCCGTCGGCATACTCGACCATCGAATGGATCACGCTCTGCGGATGGATGACCACCTGGATCTGTGGGCCCGGGGCGCCAAAAAGCCAGTGCGCCTCGATGACTTCCAGCCCCTTGTTCATCATGGTGGCGGAATCAACCGAGATCTTGCGCCCCATCACCCAGTTGGGGTGCGCACAAGCCTGGTCGGGCGTGACGTCGGCGAGCTGGGCAAGGGGGGTCTGGCGAAACGGTCCGCCGGAGGCTGTCAGGAGGATGCGCCGCACGCCAGCGCCATGCAGTCCGCGCCTGAATCCCGCGGGCAGCGACTGGAATATGGCATTGTGCTCGCTGTCCACCGGCAAAATCGTCGCGCCGCCGCGCTCGGCCGCCTCGAGAAATACCGGCCCGGCCATCACCAGCGCCTCCTTGTTGGCCAGCAGAATGCGCTTGCCCGCCGCGGCGGCGGCCAGCGCCGGCTTGAGTCCCGCGGCGCCCACCACTGCCGCGACAACCGTGTCGACCTCGGCTGCCGC
>CANGUJ010000105.1 GCA_947456845.1 Burkholderiales bacterium
CGCCCCAGCCGTTCCTGTGGGCGAAGTAGGCCACCGTCAGCATCATCAGCACCGCCATCAGCACGCCTGGAAGGATGCCGGCCAGGAACAGCGCGCCGACCGACACGTTGGCCATCATCGCGTAGATCACGAAGGGCAGCGAAGGCGGGATGATCGGCCCGAGCGTCGCCGAGGCGGCGGTGACGCCGACGGCGAATTCCTTGTCGTAGCCGTGCTCGGTCATGGCCTTGAGCTCGATGGTGCCCAGGCCGGCGGCGTCGGCGATGGCCGTGCCGCTCATGCCGGCGAAGATCACCGAGCCCACCACGTTCACATGCCCCAGCCCGCCCTTGAGCCAGCCGACCAGCGCGAGGGCGAAGTTGTAGATGCGGGTGGTGATGCCGGCGTTGTTCATCAGGTTGCCGGCCAGGATGAAGAACGGCACCGCCAGCAGGGGAAAGCTGTCGATGCCGCTGATCATGCGGTGGAACACCGCGAACGGCGGCGTGTTGCCGGTGAAAAGGATGTAAACCAGCGACGCGCCCGCCATGGCGATGGCCACCGGCACGCCGCCGCTCATGAAGACGAGGAAAATGATTTTCAGCATGATGGTGTCGGCCTTCAGGGGGCGACCGGGCCACGGTCGTCCATGGTGGATTCAGGCTGCTGCAGTACCGTGTAGCCGCGCTTGAGGTGGATGCGCATGACCATGGCGGAGCGCACGCACATGGCGGCAAATCCCAGCAGGCAGATGCCGTAGACGATGTTCATCGGCAGGTCGACGATGGTCATCTTGAGGTTGCCCATGCGCTGCATCATGAGGCCGGTATAGACCACGGCGGCGCCGAAGAAGGCGATGCGCAGCACATCGACCACCAGCGCGAGCGCGTGGCCCGCGGCGCGCGGCAGGAAGCGGAAGAAGAAGTCCACCTGGATGTGGTTGTTCTTCGATACCCCTATGGTCGCGCCGGTGAAGACGGTGGCGATCAGCAGGTAGCGGGCGATCTCCTCGGTCCAGGCGGCCGAGTCGTTCATCACGTAGCGGGTGAAGAACTGGTAGAAGACCGTCAGGCCGAGAAGCCAGAAAAACCCCAGCGCGACCCAGGCTTCGGGAATGGTGCCGGAAAGATCGACGGCCTCGTCCTCGACATGGAACTCGCCGTCGTCGCCGACGATCTTGTCGTGTTCATTGCTCATGGCATGGCCCTTTCAGGGGCGTTTGGACAGGCGGCCTGCGCGGTTCGTGCCCCGCGCAGGTCGCCTGCCGTCGACTCACGAACGCCGCTACTTGAGGGCGACGATGCGGTCGTAGTCCTTCTTGTCGAAGCCCATCGACTCCAGGGAGGCGCTCTTGAGCACGGCGTCGGAAAAGCTCTTGCGGTTGACATTGACGACCGCGATGCCCTTCTTCTTGAACTCGTCGACCAGTTCGGCTTCGCGCTTCTTGATCTGTTCGCTGGCCTTGGCCGCGGCTTCCAGCGCGACGTCGCTGAAGATTTTCTTCTCGGCGTCGGTGAGCTTGTTCCACACGTGCGGCGCCACCTGGGTGGTGAGGCCGTCGACGATGTGGCCGGTCAGCATGATGGCCTTCTGCACCTCGTAGAACTTCTTGGCCTCGATGGTGGTGAGCGGATTCTCCTGCGCCTCGACCGTGCCGTTCTGCAGCGCCAGGTAGACCTCGGCGAAGGCGATCGGCGTCGGGTTGGCGCCGCAGGACTTGGGGGTGGCCATGTAGGCCGGCACGTCCGGCACGCGGATCTTCAGGCCCTTCATGCCGGCGCAATCGGTGAACGGCTTCTGCGCGGTGGTGTGGCGCGCGCCGTAGTAGGTGTAGGCTAGGATCTGGATGCCGGTCTTGGCGCGGTAGCCGTCGATCATCTCCTTGAACACCGGGCTCTTGGAATAGGCGATCAGGTGGTCGGCGTCACGGAAGATGAACGGATAGTAGGCTATCCCCAGGCGCGGATAGCTGCGGCTGGCGAACGACGGGCCGCTGATGATCATGTCGACGGTGCCCAGCGTCATGCCCTGGTTGATGTCGGTTTCCTTGCCCAGCGAGGAGGCCGGATGCACGGTGATCTCGAATTTGCCGTTGGTGCGCTTCTTGATTTCCTCGGCCGCCCACACCGACTGCGTGTGGTACGGCTCGGAGGTCTCGTAGACATGCGCCCACTTGAGCTTCTGCTGGGCCAGGGCGCCGCCCGAGGCCAGCGCGAGCGCAGCGGCCGCGAGGCCGAATCGTGTCGTCATTTTCATGTTGTCTTCTCCTGTGTTGGATCGGTGGGTTACTTCAGGGCCTGCAGCTTGTCATAGGTCGCTTTGTCCCAGGTGGCATCGGGGCCGAGATGCAGCTTGGTGAGCGCCTCCTGGAAAGGCCTGCGGTCGGTCTTGACGACCGTCTTCTTGTACTTGGTGACGAATTCCTCGACCAGCTTGTTCTCGGCGGCGGCGATCTCGTCGGTGGCCTTGGCGCCGGCCTCCTGGAAGATCGCTTCGAAGGCCTTCTTGTCGGCGTCCGAGAGCTTGTTCCAGGTCGCGCCGCTGAGGATGGTAAGCAGCATCTCGGTGATGTGGCCGGTCAGGTTGATGTGCGACTGCACCTCGTAGAATTTCTTGGCCTCGATCGTCGGCAGCGGGTTCTCCTGCGCGTCCACGGTCCGGTTCTGCAGGGCCAGATAGACCTCGGCGAAGGCGATCGGCGTGGGGTTGGCGCCCACCCCGCGCGGGAACATGGTGTAGAGCGGCGCGTCGGGCACGCGGATCTTCAGGCCCTTCATGTCTTCCGGCCGGTTGATCGCCTTGTTGGCGGTGGTGTGGCGCACTCCGTAGTAGGTGACGGCGATCGGCTTGTTGCCGCCTTTCTTGAAATAGCCCTCGGCCAGGTCGGCGTAGACCGGGCTGGCGACATAGGCTTTCCAGTGGCTGAAGTCGCGGAACATGAAGGGCGCGCCGCCGATGGCCAGGGGCGGATGGGTGCGCGCGGCGAACAGCTGGCCGGTGTAGATGATGTCGACCGTGCCCAGGGTCAGGCCCTGGTTGATGTCGGTTTCCTTGCCCAGCGAAGACGCCGGGAAGACCTGCATTTCATAGCGGCCGGCGGTGCGCTTCTTCACCTCGTCGGCGGCCCACAATGCCCACTTGTGATAAGGCTCGGAGGTCTCGTAGACGTGCGCGAACTTGAGCTTGGTCTGCGCCGCGGCGATGCCGGGCAGCGCGGCGCATGCGGCAAGCGCGAGCGCAAGGGTGGTGGACAGGCGGATGGGCGTCATGGCAGGGTCTCCTTGGGTGTCAAGCAACGGTTAAATCGGGGCGGCGGGCGTCGTCGGGGTCGGCCCAGGCGGTGTTGGGGGTGATGGGCGCCCAGCCCGGCCGGCCGGGATCCTGGTCGTAAGGATAGCCGCCCAGCGTCCCGTAGAGCGCCGCATACTCGGCCAGCTTGTCGCGGTCCAGCGCCACGCCCAGGCCCGGGCCGTCCGGCACGCGGATCGCGCCGCCCGTGTAGCGCATCTTGCCGCCGGCGATCACGTCGTCGGTGAGCTGGTGGTAGTGGGCGTCGGCGCTGTAGGTGAGGTTGGGCAGGACCGCGCCCAGGTGCAGCATCGTGGCCAGCTGAACCCCGAGTTCGCCCGAGGAGTGCACGGCGATGCCGATCTGCATGGTCTCGCATACGCCGGCGGCCTTGATGCAGGGGCGGATGCCGCCCCAGAAGGTGGTGTCGAGCAGGACCACGTCGACGGCATGGTCGCGGATGTTCGAGGCCAGCTGCTCGAAATTGACCACCACCGTGTTGGTGGCGATGCGCAGGCCCGTGGCAGCGCGCACCTGGCGGTTGCCGTTCAAGCCCCAGGTGGGGTCCTCGAGATAGTCGTTGTTGATGTCGGCGATCGCGCGGCCGAAGCGCACCGCGTCTTCCAGCGGCAAGGCGCAGTTGGGGTCGTAGCGGAAGCTGTCGCCCGGCAATGCGTCGGCCAGCGCCCGGTAGCAGGCCAGCTCATACGCGGGCGGGAACACGCCGCCCTTGAGCTTGTGGCTGGTGAAGCCGTGCCGCGCCTTGAGCGCCCGCGCGTGGGCGACCAGTTGTTCGGCGGTGCGTACCTCGTTCGCGCCGGCGGCATCCGGATAGCGGAAGAACAGGTAGCTGGCGAATGGCACGGCGTCGCGCAGCTTGCCGCCGAAGAGCTGGTAGGCCGGCACACCGAGCGCCTTGCCCATGATGTCGATGCAGGCGAACTCGATGGCCGCCAGCATCTGCGTGCGGTTGTTGTACAGGCTCGCCGTCGGGTTGGCGATCATAAAGCGCTGGCGCTCGAGGTCGAACGGGCTGGTCCCGACCAGATAGCGCTCCAGCGCCCGGATCGCCGCTTCAGCGGACTCGCCGCCGCCGCCCATCTCGCCCAAGCCGGTGATGCCGGCGTCGGTATCGACTTCCACGATGGTGCGCACGAAACGCCCCCAGTGGCACCCGTTGGCATGGCGCAAGGGCGCCTCGAGCGGCACGCTGACCGTGGTGGGGCGGATGGCGGTGATGCGGATGGGTTTCACGACGCCTGCTTCAGAAGGTCATGGGGATGTCCGTCCCCATCACCTGTACCTTGGTGGCCCGTGTCTTGTCGGCGGCCAGCCTGAAGGCCTCGACCGCCTGATCGAGCGGAAACTGTTTGGTCAGCAGCGGCCGCACGTCGACCTTGCGCTCGGCCAGGTATTGCACCGCCCAGTCGAATTCCACGCCCCAGCGGAAGGCGCCGCGGTAGTCGATCTCGCGTTGCATCACGAGGTTCGCGGGAAACTGCATGCCGTCGTGCGGCAGGGTGCCTACCTGCACGATCACCCCGCCGCGCCTGACACCCTCCAGGCAGGACAGCAGGGCGCGCGGATGGCCCGCGGCTTCCAGTGCCACATCGAAGCGCCCGGCATGGTCCTTCATGTCCGCCAGATCGGACCGGAAGACATGGTCGGCGCCGACCTGCATGACCACCTCCAGGGGCCGGTCGAGCACGTCGCACACCGTAACCTCCGCCGCGCCGGCCAGCTTGGCGGCGATGGCGCACAGGCTGCCGATGGTGCCGGCGCCGGTGACGAGCACACGCTTGCCGGTGAGGTTGCCGCCGGCGCGCTGCACCGCATGCAGGCCCACCGCGAACGGCTCCGCAAAGGCTAGTTCTCCCAGGGAGATGTCGGACTCGACCGGGATCACCTGGCGGGCGCCGAGGATGAACTGGTCGGCGAACATGCCCTGGGCGTGCGGGAACACGCTCGCGCTGCCCAGGAAGAACATGCGCTCGCACAGGTTTTCGCGGCCGCCGCGGCAGGCCGCGCAGCGCCCGCAGGGATGCGAGGGGTTGACGGCGACCTTCATGCCGGCTTCCAGTCCCTTGACGTTGCTGCCGACCTTTTCCAGTACGCCGGAGGCTTCATGCCCGGGGGTCAGCGGCTCCCGCACCACGAAGTTGCCGACCCGGCCTTCGAAATAGTAGTGCAGGTCCGAACCGCAGATGCCGCCTGCGCCCAGGCGGATGACGACCTCATCCGGCGTCGGCGCGAGCGGTGCGAGCGGTTCGAGGACGATCTGCTCCCGGCCGTGGATGCGGCAATTGACGAGGCTCATTTGCGTTGGCTTTCGGAGGTTCGTGCGCGTGTGCGCGTCCTGGGCTCGGGCCAGCCCACCGTGAAACGCTTGTGCGAGAGCTGCATGTGGCTTTGCATGGCCTGCGCGGCGGCGTCGGGATCGCGTGCTTCGAGGGCGGCGAGCACGCGGCGATGTTCGGCGATCGCGGCGGCCCAGCTTTTCGGGTTTTCGAAATACGCGGCCAGCTTGGAGAACAGCGGGCTGGTGCGGCCGTTGAACAACTGGCTCACCACGCTCACCAGCACGCCGTTGCCGGTGGCTTCGGCGATGCGGATGTGGAAATTGCGGTCGCCGTCGATGGGGATCTGGCCGGCCGCGGCTTCGGACTCCATCTGGTCGATGGCTTCGCGCACCTGGTCGAGTTGCGCGCGCTTGATGCTCCTGGCGGCCAGCGCCGCCACCTGCGGCTCGATCACCGCCCGCGCGCGGGTGAGTTCCAGCGGACCCTCGGCTTGCTGCACGGCGGCGCCCATGTGGATGGCGTCGGGCCGTTTCGCATAGATGCCCGAGCCGATGCGGATATCCACATAGCCTTCCACCTCGAGCGCGATGAGGGCCTCGCGCACCGACGGGCGGCTCACGCCGAGGCGCTGGGCGAGATCGCGTTCCGGTGGCAGACGCACGCCCGGCGAATATTCGCCGGCGATGATGGCCGCGCGCAACTGTTCGGCGATCTGCCGATACAGGCGGCTCGGTTCGATGCTTTGCAGGGGCATGTCTCGCTGTTGTGGTGTCCGCGCGGTCCTGGTGGTGCTGGCGGACCGGGTCCGGCACGCGGTTCGCTGCGGCCAACCGGCGCGGCGGCCGCCTCGACATTCCGCCGGGGCGCGGCTATGCTTTCGGCAGCCGGCAAAATTGGCCTGACCAATTGACCAATTTCGAAGAATTCCACATCCCGCGCCGGCGTGTCAAGGAAAGACGCATGCCGCACTGCGGCAGGAGGCCCGCATGAACCGTATCGAACGCGTCGAGATCTCGCAGGTGGACCTGGCGCCCAAGGTCAGGCGCACCGACGCCATCCAGAGCTTCGTCACCCAGGAAACGCCGATGGTCACCCTTTATTGCGCGGACGGTGCGTCCGGCACCGGCTACAGCTACACCATCGGCACCGGCGGCTCTTCGGTGGTGGCGCTGCTGCGCGACCACCTGTGCCCGCGCCTGATTGGCCGCGACGCCAACGAGATCGAGGCCATCTGGAAAGACCTGTTCTTCCACACCCACGCCACCGCGGTGGGCGCGATCACTGCGCTGGCGCTGGCGGCCATCGATACCGCCCTGTGGGATCTGAAGTGCAAACGTGCCGGCCTGCCGCTGCACAAGGTGGCCGGCGGAGCGCAGCGGCGGGTGCCGGTCTACACCACCGAAGGCGGCTGGCTGCACCTCGAGCCCGCGGTGCTGGTGGAGCAGACCCTGGCGGCGCGCGAGGCGGGCTTTCGCGGCGCCAAGATCAAGGTGGGTCGGCCGCATGTGAGCGAGGATGTGGCGCGGCTGGCTGCGGTGCGGGATGCGGTGGGCCCGGGGTTCGAGATCATGGTCGACGCCAACCAGGCATTTACCGTGGCCGAGGCGATCCGCCGGGCGCGGCACTACGAGCCGCTCGACCTGGCCTGGTTCGAGGAGCCGCTGCCGGCCGAGGACATTGCCGGCCATGTGCGGCTGGCGCAATCGACCTCGCTGCCGATTGCGGTGGGCGAGTCGCTCTACCACCCGTCGCATTTCCGCGAGGTCCTGCAGGCCGGCGGCTGCTCGATCGTGCAGGCCGATGTCGCGCGCATCGGCGGCATCACGCCCTGGCTCAAGGTGGCGCACCTGGCGGAGACTTTCAACATGCCGATCTGCCCGCACTTCCTGATGGAAATCCATGTCGGGCTGTGCGCCGCGGTGCCCAACGCCGCCTGGGTGGAATACATCCCGCAGCTCGATGACGTGACCACCTCGCGGCTCAAGATCGAGGATGGCTACGCCTGGCCGTCGGACGCCCCGGGCCTGGGTATCGAGTGGGACGAGCGCGCGCTGGCGGATCGGCGCGGCGGGCATGTGGCGGTGGTGGTGTAAGGGTCGGCCCGCGCGCCGGTCGGGCGTGGTTTGACACGGCGCGGCCCCGGCGACTAAATTGCCGGTCTTTCCACCCACCGCGAACAGGCCTCCCATGGGCATCGACATCAAGAAAAATTCCATAGACCTCGGCATCGTCACCACCAACGGCGACGCGATGCTCGCCTTCTATCGCGACACCCTCGGGTTCAAATACGAGCGGCAGATCCCCATGCCCATCGGCGAGGGCATCATGCACCGCATGTATTGCGGCGAGAGCCTGATCAAGCTGGTGGTGCTGCCTGCGGCACCGGACAAGGCGGCGCCGGGCGGGATCGGCGGGGCGACCGGCTACCGCTACTGGACCATCACCATCAGCAACCTGGAAGAAACCGTCGCGGCGTGCGAGAGGGCCGGCCGCACGGTGGCGATCGCCCCGCGCGAGGTGCGCCCGGGCGTGCGCATCGCCATGGTCGAGGATCCGGACGGCAACTGGGTGGAGTTTCTTTCGCTCGGCTGATCGGGCATTCGCGGTCCTGGTGCGGGCTCGGCCCGCAACCGCGTGGCCGAGCCGTGACGCTTGCGGTGCATCGCACTCCGAACATCGCAATGCGATAAGCTGGATGTAAACGCAGGCCCGCATCAATCCATAGGGAAGGAATTCGCCATGAATGACGTGACCCCGGCCGTGTCCAAGGAAGAACAGAACTGGGCCATGCTGTGCCATCTCTCGGCACTGATCGGTTTCTTGATTCCGTTCGGCAGCATCCTCGGGCCGCTGGTGATCTGGCTCATCAAGCGCGCGGACATGCCGCTGGTGGACCAGCACGGCAAGGAGGCCCTGAATTTCCAGCTGACGGTGACGATCCTGGCGTTGATCAGTTGGGCGCTGATGGTGGTGCTGATCGGCTTCGTGCTCCTGGCGGTGGTCGCACTGGGCGCATTGTTCTTCGTCATCCGCGCGGCCATCAAGATTTCCAACGGTGAACTCGGCTATCGCTATCCCTATGCGATCCGCTTCCTGAAATAGGCGGTAGATTCTTGCTCGCGTCAGAAACCGTGAAAATCGAACATCACGTGTTCCTTTTTCATGGTGTTTTGCCGGCTCGCTGATTGCTCACGACTACACAGATCTTCCCGAACCTGCAGTTTCACCAGATGCTCAGCGCCGCCGACAACGAACTCCTCACCCGCACCGGCCCGGACACGCCGATGGGCCGCTACTTCCGCAGCTTCTGGCTGCCGGTGGCGCTCTCGCGCGAGTTGCCTGAGGCGGATGGTCCGCCGATGCGCGTCAAGGTGATGGGCGAGGACCTGATCGCCTTTCGCGCCAGCGACGGCCGGGTCGGTCTGGTGGAGCCGGTATGCGCGCACCGCGGCGCGAACCTGTATTTCGGGCGCAACGAGGAAGGCGGCATCCGCTGCGTCTACCACGGCTGGAAGTTCAGCGTGGATGGCCACTGCATGGAAATGCCCAACGTGCCGGCCGCGGCCGCCTACCGCAACAAGCTGGGTATCCGGGCCTATCCGACTCGCGAGTTCGCCGAGATGGTTTGGGCCTGGATGGGGCCTGCCCGCGGTCAGCCGGAGCGACCGCTCGATGCCCTGCCTGCGCTGCCTGCGCTGGAGGTGGGCCTGGTGCCGGACGGCCATCGCTTCGTTTCCAAGAAGCTGCAGCAGTGCAACTGGGCGCAGTCCATCGAAGGCGCGCTCGACACCGCGCACTTCTCCTTCCTGCACATGCCGGCCCCGAAGGTGGCGGAAACCATTCATCCGGACGCCAATGCCGACCAGAAGCGGCTCGGGTGGATGCGCGACGATCCGCTGCCGCGCTTTTCCTTTGTCGAACACGCGGCGGGCTTTGCCGCCGGGGCGGCGCGCAATGCCGATGCGGGCGACCTCTACTGGCGCATCAGCCAGTACCTGGTGCCCAACCACAGCCTGGCGCCGAATGCCCTGCCGGGCGAGAACTACCAGGGCCAGACCTGGGTGCCGATTACCGACACCGAGTGCTGGATCTACACCTATGCGTGGAATCCGGAGCGCCCGTTGAGCGAGGCCGAGCGCGCCAAGCTGGCTGCGGGCCACGGCGTGCTGGCCGAGACCGGCCCGGACTTCGTGCCGCTCTCGCGGCGCGAAAACGAGTATCGCCTCGACCGCGAAGACCAGCGCCTGCGCACCTACACCGGCGTGCGCGGCGTGTCCGAGCAGGACGCGATGATCCAGGACAGCCAGGGCCTGATCGCCGACCGCACGCGCGAGCATCTCACGCCGACCGATGCCGCGGTGGTGCGCTTCCGGCGCGTCGCCTTGGCTGGCGCCAGTGCGCTGGCCGAAGGCACGCTGCCAGCCGCTGCGCAGGATGGCGAGGCCTACCGGCTGCGCTCCGGAAGCTGGGTCGCCCCGCGCGAGCTTTCTTTCGCCGAGGTCATGATGCAACGCTTCGCCAGCAAGGCCGGGCAAGCGCCCGTGCCCATCAATGGAGACATGACATGAAGGCCAGGCGTTTTCTCCTCGCGCTTGCCTGCGCGGCGGCATGGTCGTCGGCGTTTGGCCAGGCCTATCCCAACCGAACGGTGAAGATCGTCGTGCCCTATCCGCCCGGTTGCATCGGCGATACTGCCACCCGCGTGCTTGCCCAGGGCCTGGGCGAGCAGATGGGGCAGCCGTTCGTGATCGACAACAAGCCGGGCGCCAGCCAGATGA
>CANGUJ010000106.1 GCA_947456845.1 Burkholderiales bacterium
CACCTGCGCCGCAAAAATAGGAGGCGAGCCGCCGACCAGCGAAGACGCAGCCGCAGGTCTGCCGGACTTGCGGCACACGACTCCGGCCGGAGGTGCCCTCTTGGCACTGGCCGGGTGCGCACCGGGTGACCTGACCGCAATCGACAGACATGAGCCGCCCCGATCCTTCGAATCCCGCCTTGCCGCCGCCATCGGCAGGCGCGGAGCAGATGTCCGTCAAGCTTTCGGCCGAGGTCGAGCAGGCGCTCTACGAGGTGCGTCGGAAGATTTATCCGCGCGCGGTGCATGGCTGGTTCGCCGCCTGGCGCTGGACGCTGGTCTGGTTCACCCAGGTGCTGTTCTACGGGGCGGCGTGGCTCACCTGGAACGGCCGGCAGGCGGTGTTGTTCGACCTCGCCTCGCGCAAGTTCTACATCTTCGGCCTGGTGCTCTGGCCGCAGGATTTCATTTTCCTCACCGCGCTCTTGATCATCAGCGCGCTGTCCCTGTTCCTGTTCACCACCGTCGCCGGACGCCTGTGGTGCGGTTACGCCTGCCCGCAGACGGTCTACACCGAGATCTTCCTATGGATCGAGCGCAAGATCGAGGGGGATCGAGGTGCCCGCATGCGCCTGGACAGCCAGCAGACGGACATCGAGAAACTGTTCAAGAAGGCCCTGAAGCATTGGGCCTGGATCATCTTCGCCCTCTGGACCGGATTCACCTTCGTGGGCTATTTCACGCCGATACGCACCCTGGCGGCCGAATTCGTCACCTGGACCCTGGGGCCCTGGGAAACCTTTTGGGTGTTTTTCTACGGTTTCGCCACCTACGGCAACGCCGGCTGGATGCGCGAGCAGGTGTGCAAATACATGTGTCCGTATGCGCGCTTCCAAAGTTCGATGTTCGACCGGGACACGATGATCATCACCTACGACCGCGAGCGGGGCGACCCACGGGGTTCGCGCGCCAAACGGGTCGATCACAGGGCGGCCGGGCTGGGCGACTGCGTCGACTGCGGCATCTGCGTCCAGGTATGCCCGACCGGCATCGACATCCGCAACGGCCTGCAGTACGAGTGCATCGGCTGCGCCGCCTGCATCGACGGTTGCAATCAGGTCATGGACAAGATGGGCTACCCGCGCGGCCTGATCCGCTACTCCACCGAAAACGCCCTGAGGGGCCACTGGTCCGGGGACGAGGTCTGGCGCCGCATGCTGCGGCCCCGCACCGTGATCTACGCCGCCATCCTGGGGGCGACCGTCATCGCGGTGGCCGTGGCGCTGGTCGTGCGGGTCCCGCTCAAGGTCGACGTGATTCGCGACCGCGGAGCGCTCGGACGCATCGTCGAGGATGGCATGGTGGAGAACGTCTACCGCCTGCAGGTGATGAACACCCGTGAACAGTTCCTGCGCTATCGCATCAGCGTGTCAGGCATCGAAAGCGCGGAGGTGGTCTCCGAGGCCGTGGCCGAGGTGCCGGGCGCCACCACCAAGACCATTCCGGTGCGCGTGCGTGTCGCGCCCGGCAAGGGTGCGCCGGGCTCGAACCGCATCGAATTCGAGGTCCAGGCCATCAACCATGAAGCCATTCGGGTGCGGGAAAAAGCGGTATTCCTGATCCCGCGCTAGCATTCAAGAGGAGCATGCCCATGCATATCGTCCCGGAATTGAAACCTCCCCCCAAGGCCTGGTATCGCGAACCGTGGCCGTGGCTCCTGATGTCGGGCCCCATGGCTGTCATCATTGCCGGCGCCTACACCACCATGCTTGCGTTCAGCTCCACCGACGGGCTGGTGGCTGAGGATTACTACAAGCAGGGCCTGGCGATCAACAAGACGCTCAAGCGGGAAGAACGGGCGCGCACGCTGGAACTCGCGGCCAGCGCGTCCTACGATGCCTCGGTCGGGCGGCTGCGGCTTGACCTCGCGGGCGCGCAGCGTCCGCCGGTTGTCGTGTTGCGCTTGACCCACCCGACCCGCTCCGGGATGGACCAGCGTATCGAGTTGCGGCATGCCGGCCAGGGGCGCTACGAGGGGGCGATTGAAGCAGCGCAGCTTTCCGGACGCTGGAACGCAGTGCTGGAAACGGCGGAATGGCGCATGGCCGGGGCATGGACAGATCCGCTGCATACCGGCCTTTCCCTGGCGGCGCAGCGCCCGTAGCGCCTATCCGCGCTCGACGCCGAGCGCATGGCCAACCATTACCGATCGAGGGCAACGATGAGACGACGCATCATGTGGGTGGCCTGGCCGTCATTCATGATGGCGGCAGCCGCGACGGGGGTATTCTTCTCGCTGTTCGATCCGCAGGAATTCTGGCTGTTCGGCGAACACCTGGAAATCAGCCGGATGGGGGCCTACACCGTCGGATTCTTCGGTTTCTGGGGAGTGGGCATGGGTTCTTCCGCCCTGACGGTTTTCCTGTCCCGCTCGCCGCGGGAGGTCAACGAATGTCCCCTCGATCCCACCTAGCGTCCTGAGGATTGCCCATAACAGGCGGTGCGCCCGTCGTCTCGACGGACCTGCATGCGGTTCCGGGGCGCAGAATGAACATGGCGCCCCGCCTCGCCGACCGAGGTCGGATTCGCCGCGGGGGACGGCGCGCGCCTAACGCACAACCAGTACAGGAACCTTTGAGTGCGTGAGGACCTTCTGGGTCTCGCTGCCGAGCAGGAAGCCCGTCACGCCGCGGCGGCCATGCGAGGCCATGATGATCAGGTCGCACTTCTTCTTGGCGGCGGCGGCGATGATCGCCTCATATGGAAGGTCGTTGACCGCGTTCAGGGTATCGACCGTAAGGCCTGTGCCTTCAAGCTTGCGTGCGGCCTTGGCGAGCACCTCCTCGGCATGCCGCACCGCCTCCTTGCGATACTGCCCGGCGGTCACCTGGGCCGCCAGGATGGCCGATTCCGCGTACACCGGCGCAGGGAAATCGGCGACGCAGTGAAACAGCGTGATCTTGGCCCCGACCGACTTTGCCAGGCCGACGGCTTCCTTGGCGGCCTTCTCGGAAAGGCGCGAGCCGTCAATCGGAACGAGAATGTTCTTGTACATGGTGTGATCTCCGGTTGTGTTGCGTAAACTGTCCGCTGCGGTGTTGCCGCCGTTGGGATGCAACGGGCTTCGCACGTGGATGGCGGAATGTGGCCGATGCGACAGGTCCGCATGGTATTGCGCCAGAGGCTAGGCACATTGATGTAAGTCAAGCGTCGCCCCGGGGCTCGCCACCCCCGCAGGCGCCCGGCCGGGCTAGCAACTGGATGCGCCTGTCTGCCCCATCACTTTCCTGAGGCCAGGAATGTCGGTGATGCGGATATGCTTCTGCTGCACGCTCACGAGACCTTCATCCTGGAACTTCGAGAAGGTTCGGCTGACCGTCTCGAGCTTGAGTCCCAGATAGCTGCCGATTTCCTCGCGAGTCATGCGCAGGATGAACTCGGAGGCCGAATAGCCGCGTGCGGTAAAGCGCTGAGACAGGTTGAGCAGGAAGGCGGCCAGCCGTTCCTCGGCGCGCATGCTGCCCAGGAGCAGCATGACCCCGTGGTCGCGCACGATTTCGCGGCTCATCACCTTGTGGAAGTGATGCTGCAAGGGCTCGAACCTGCGCGACAACTCCTCTAGCTTGCTGTAAGGAATCACGCAGACTTCGCTGTCCTCGAGAGCGACGGCATCGCAATTGTGGGTATCGGTCCCGATGCCGTCGATCCCCAGCAGCTCGCCCGCCATCTGGAATCCGGAGACCTGATCGCGCCCGTCGCTGGTGGCTACCCGTGTCTTGAAGAAGCCGCTGCGAATCGCATAAAGGGACTGGAATTCGTCGCCGGAGCGAAACAGGCTTTCCCCGCGCTTGAGCCGTTTGCGGGTGTAGACGAGTTCATCGAGGGTCTCGAGTTGCTCGTGGGACAGGCCTACAGGCAGGCACAGTTCACGCAGATTGCAGCTCGAGCAGGCCGTCTTGAGGTGGGCTAGGCTTATCGGGGCATTCATATGAGCGAACGGAGAGTAAGCGCGAAATGCACTTGATCATGCAGCATAGCGCTTTTCTAGGATTCGTGTGACAGGCGGCCTTGCTCCGCGCGGTTGTTCCGGGCGGTTGACATGGATCAAAGCGCGCCCCGCTGGTCGCGGCATCATGCGTCAACCCGTTCACGACCCTGCTCGCCCCGCATGCTGTCCATATCACGCCCGATGGAGATTGATCGCGATCTGATCGTCCGTTTTGACACATCGGGGCCGCGCTACACCTCGTATCCGACCGCGGACCGGTTTGTCGAGGCGTTCGACGCTTCCGCCTACGCGGCCTGGCTGGCCAAGCGCAACATCGGCGGCATTTCCCGCCCGCTGTCGCTCTATGTCCACCTGCCGTTCTGTTCTTCGATCTGCTACTACTGCGCCTGCAACAAGGTCATCACCCGGGACCATGCGCGCTCCGCCAAGTATCTGCGCTATCTCGACAGGGAAATCGCCCTGCAGGTCGAGCACCTGTCCGGTGACCGCCGCATCACGCAGTTGCACTGGGGTGGCGGCACGCCGACATTTCTTTCCCATGATGAACTGTCCGCCCTGATGGGGACGCTGCGCGCGCAGTTCGATTTCGCGCCGGAGGGCGAGTACGCCATCGAGGTCGATCCGCGCACCGCCGACGCGAAAACGGTCGAACTCTTGGCGCGGCTCGGGTTCAACCGCATGAGCCTGGGTATCCAGGACACCAGTCCTGAGGTGCAGCGTGCGATCAACCGGATCCAGCCGGTCGCCATGACCCGAGAGGTTCTGGCGGCTGCCCGCGCCGCGGGTTTTTCATCGGTCAATTTCGACCTGATCTACGGCCTGCCGCGGCAAGACGAGCGGACCTTCTCGGCAACGCTCGACGAGGTGATTGGCGAATCGCCCGAGCGCATCGCGCTGTACAGCTACGCCCATCTGCCGGCCCGCTTCAAGCCGCAGCGGCGCATCGCCGACCACGACATGCCGACCGGCGAAACCAAGCTTAACCTGTTTTTGCTAGCTGTAAGACGCCTGCTCGAAGCCGGTTACGTGTACATCGGCATGGACCATTTCGCCAAGCCGGACGACGAACTCTCGATCGCCCTGCGTAGCGGGCGCCTGCATCGCAATTTCCAGGGCTACACCACGCAAGCGGAATGCGACCTGGTCGCCTTGGGCGTGTCTTCGATCAGCAAGATCGGGCCGGTGTACGCCCAGAACGTGCGTACCCTCGACGAGTACTACGACAGCCTCGACCAGGGGCGGCTCGCGGTCGCGCGCGGCATCGAGCTGAGTGCCGACGACCTGGTGCGCCGGGCCGTCATCATGGGCCTCATGTGCCAGGGGTTCGTGTCGTTCGAATCGATCGAGATTGCCTACCTGATCGATTTTCGCGAGTATTTCGCCGCGGAACTCGGGGAATTGGCGTCTTTCGAGCGCGCCGGGCTGGTGGGTGTGACGCAGTCGGACATCACGGTCACCCCCAAGGGTCGCTTTTTCCTGCGCGGGATCGCGATGCCCTTCGATCGCTACCTGCGGGTGGATCAGGCGCGTAGCCGTTATTCGCGGATGATTTGAGCGCGCACCGATGGCTCCGAGCTTGGCCGCGTTAAGTGCGATCTTCATGGTCGGCCTTCTGGGAGGCGTGCACTGTGCCGGTATGTGCGGCGGCATCGTCACGGCCCTCTCCGCCGGACAGGTCGGCGGCAAGGCGCCCTGGTCGCTGCAGTTGGCTTTCAACGGCGGCCGCATCGCCGTCTATGCCGCCGCAGGGGCCATGGCGGGGATGGCCGGCTCGATGGCGATGTTCCTGAACGATCTCTTGCCGATGCAGTTGTTCATGTACCTGGTGGCCAACTTGATGCTGGTGGGCCTGGGTCTCTATTTGTTCGGCGTCACGCGCTACATCGCCGGCATCGAACGGATCGGCGCGCGGGCGTGGCGAGTGATCCGCCCGGTCGCCGGTCGTTTCCTGCCGGCCAACACATGGCCGCGCGCCTTCGGCCTCGGCCTGATGTGGGGCTGGATTCCCTGCGGCCTGGTCTACAGCATGCTGGCGACCGCGCTTCTGGCCGGCGATGCCGCCGGCGGGGCGGCGGTGATGCTGGCCTTCGGCCTGGGAACGCTGCCCAATCTGCTGATGGCGGGAGCCCTGATGCGCATGCTTTCGGCAAGCCGCAACGGGCGCGTGGCGCGCAGCGCCGCGGGCGGGCTGGTCATCGGGCTGGGGGTGTACGGCATCGCCCATGCCGGCATGGGCGGGCAGGCGGCCCTGGCCGGGTTGTTCTGCGTAAGCGCGCATTAGGCCGCCAGGCCGTCGGCCGGCTATCCCGCGGCCGGATTTGCGGATTGACACCCGCGCATCGCTTGCGCATCATGCGCCCTCACTGAAAACGAGGATCACGCCATGGAAATAGGCGCCGTGCTCGATCATCTTCATATCTCGTCACCCGAGCCGCGTGCCTGCGCGCGTTTTTATGCCGCGCACTTCGTCATGCGGCATACCCATGTGGAGGGTGCGGAAATCCTGCAGGGTCCCGCACGCAAGGTGGTGATTTCGGCCGGAGTGGCCAACCGGCTCAAGTACGCGGCCTGGCGGTTTCCCGATGGCGCGGCGCTGGCCGCCTATCGCCGCCGCGTCCCGGCGCGGGCCCAGGTCGGGCTGCCTTCATGGGGCTGGTTTCACCCCGATGCGTTTGCCGTGGCCGACCCGGATGGCAATCTGACGGTTTTCACCGCCGGTGCGCCCGGCGAAGGGAATGCTGCGAATGTGCCGGCGGCGGTTTCGCAGCACTTTGCACTGCGTACCCAGGATCCGGCGCGCCTGCTGCCCTTTTACCGTGACGACCTCGGTTTCGTCCTCTCCGACCGCGTCGAAGACGGGGAGGGCGTGCTGCGTGCCTGCTTTCTGCGCACCGATCCGCTGCACCATGCGCTGGCCCTGTTCGGCGCGCCGATGTCGCGTTTCGACCACCAGTCATTCGAGACGTCCAGTTGGGTCGATCTGCGCGACTGGGCCGATCACATGGCACGGCTGAAGATGCCGATGACGTGGGGTGTCGGGCGCCATGGTCCGGGCAACGATGTCTTCTTCATGGTGGCGGACCCGGACGGCAACCTGGCGGAAATTTCCGCCGAGATCGAGACATGCTCGGCGGACCGCCCTGTCGGCTTGTGGCCCCACGAGGAGCGCACCCTGAATCTTTGGGGGCGCGCCATCATGCGCAGTTGACGCCACGGTGACGGCGACGCATTATCCGGTGGCCATTGTGGGGGCCGGCCCGACCGGACTCACCCTCGCCAACCTGCTGGGCAGCTACGGCATCCCCACCCTGCTGCTGGAACGCCATGCGTCGACAGTCGGCGAGCCGCGCGCGGTGTCCATCGACGACGAGAGCCTGCGCACGCTGCAGAATGCCGGCGTCATGGCAGCGGTGTTGCCGGACCTGGTGCTCGGCTACGGCGTGCACTATTTCTCCTGGACCGGACGCGAGTTCGCGCGCATCGAGCCGACTTCGCGCGAGTACGGCCATCCCAAGCGTAGCGCCTTCCGCCAGCCGCTGCTGGAAAAATGCCTGCTGGAAGGCCTCGCCCGTTTCGCGCATGTGGATGTGCGTCTTTGCAGCGAACTCCTGCGTCACCACGACGACGGGACGAGGGTCGGTCTGGATGTGAACGGCCCCGCGGGACCGGCCACCTTTTCATGCGACTGGCTGGTCGCCTGCGACGGAGGGCGCAGCGGGGTCCGCGAAGCGCTTGGCGTGGCCATGCGCGGCACTACCTTCGCCGAGCGCTGGCTGATCGTCGACCTCGCCGGCCGCGACGACCCGTTCCCCCATACCCGCACCTACTGCGATCCGGCGCGGCCGGCGATTCGCCTGCCCGGGCCGCATCGCACACTGCGCTACGAGTTCATGTTGTTCGACCACGAAGAGCCGGAGCAGGTGCTGGACGAATCGCGCATCCGTGAGTGGATGCGCGCCCGCGTGCCCGACGACGAACACCTGCGCATCGTCCGCAAGGTGGTCTACACCTTCCATGCCCGCATGGCCGAGCGCTGGAAGGTGGGCCGTGTATTGCTCGCAGGCGATGCGGCCCACCTGACACCGCCATTTGCCGGGCAGGGCATGAATAGCGGTTTGCGCGATGCCTTCAACCTGGCGTGGAAGCTCGCGGCGGTGACCGCCGCGCGACTTGCGCCGGAGCTGCTCGAGAGCTACGAAATCGAGCGCAAGCCGCATGCCTGGTCCCTGATCGTCATGGCGCTGCGCATCGGCCGCTTCATGCAGCCGAAGTCGAAGGCGGGTGCGATGGCGATGCAGGCCGCATTGCGTATCGCAGGCTGGTATCCCCCCGCTCGCGACTATGTATTGCACCTGAAGTTCAAGCCCAAGCCGCGCTTCGGTGGCGGCTTTTTCGTGCCCTCGAATGAGCGCGAAGGAGTGCGCGCGGGGCAGTTGTTTCCGCAACCGGCCGTCGCACTCGTCGACGGGACGCGGGTTCTGCTCGATGAATGCCTGGGTGCCGGCTTTTCCCTGATCGCGAGTGCGGGCCATGAAAAGGTCCAACAGGCGGCGGCGATGCTGGCCGAATTCGTGCCTTGCATGATTTGCTTCTACCCGCCCGAGGCGGCTTGCAGCCCGCCGGGCGCGGGGTATGCCAGCCAGGTGATAGACGCCGAAGGCGTGATTGCGCGCACCTTGCGCGATGCGGGCGCCGTCGCGGTGATCCTGCGGCCGGACCGGTATGTGCTGGGCTATCTGGGGGCGCAGAATCCGGCCGACGATGCTGCGCGCGTGTTCCGGTTGCTGCGCGGAGGACAAATATGCCCGGCGATAGGCGGCATGTAGAGGTGGGTGCTGCAGAAGCGGGTCTGCGTGCCTGGCAAATGGGCGATAATCAGGCAGGAGAGGGACCCTCCCGGCAAGCGTTGTTTGACTCTCCTGGACATGCATATTCGCGCTGTCGCCTCTTGACCAATACTGTGATGTGACGCCTGTGCCTCACTCGAGAATTCTGTTCGTCTGCATGGGCAATATCTGCCGTTCGCCCACGGCCGAGGGGGTGTTGCGGTACAAGCTCGCCATGCGTGGACTGGGGGGGACGGTCGAGGTGGCGTCGGCTGGAACGCATGCCCACCATACCGGCGATGCGCCTGATCCGCGCGCGCAGATGCATGCGGCCAGGCGCGGCTATGACCTGTCCGGACAGCGCGCCCGCCGCTTGCGCAGTGAGGATTTTTCCCATTTCGACCATTTGCTGGCGATGGACTGGGACAATCTCGCGCTGATGGAAGAGAAGTGCCCGCCGCAGCACAAGCGCAAGGTGGGCCTCTTGATGCGCTTTGCCCGCAAGCATCAAGTCCCGGTGGTTCCCGATCCGTACTACGGCGGACCCAACGGATTCGAAGTGGTGCTTGACTACATCGAGGACGCGTGCGACGGCCTGATCGATGTCGCACTTGCCCGGCAGGGCTGAGCGCGCTTCGCTCGCCCGTGCTGTCAGGCGCACCATCGCTGCACTGAACGCGCCTTGACGGCGGTTGCCCCGCGGATGGCGGGGTCAGGGCGAGGGCGGTTCCACCCCACACCCTGACGCGGCCTACTTATTGACGGCGGGTTTCGACCTGTACCAGTGGGCCTTGCTCGACCGGCGGGCGCGGACGCAACACCCGCTTGGGTGGCACCGGCTCGACCAGTTGCGAGGCGCGGTCATAGGCGGCGCGCCACTTATGTGCGTCGGTCTCGACCAACGCCAGGCCGGCGCCTGCCAGCATGGCTGTGCGCTCCGCTTCGTACTCGCTGGCCGTCTTGCGGATGAGAATCGGTTCCGCCGCGGCCGATGGAACCGGTGCTGTCGCTACCGGCGCAGGCACCGCCGGCGCCTCGGCCACTGCCTCGGCGACGGACGCCGGAAAAGGCGCGGCCGGAACCGACGTCAGGACTTCGTTGGTCGGGGCAGGTTCCGCAGCGCCAGCGATCGGGCCGGCAGCCACCGGGGGCGCCGCAGGCGCCTCTGGCGCGACCTGGCCCGACGCGGCCGGTGTGACCGGAGCTTCGTCCGCCATCACGTGCGGGACGTCTGCGTTTTCGGTCGTGCCGTTCTCGCCATCGCGCTCATCCGCCCGCCCGCGCCCACGGC
>CANGUJ010000107.1 GCA_947456845.1 Burkholderiales bacterium
CAAGATGAGCAATTTGCAGCCATTCACGAATTCGCCGGTAAAGGCCTCGGCCATGATCGGCACCGACGTGGTCAACGCCAAGGGCGAGAACCTGGGCGACGTCAAGGAAGTGGTGATCGATCCGCGCACCGGACGCGTCGCCTATGCCGTGGTGTCGTTCGGCGGTTTCCTGGGCATGGGCGAAAAGCTCTTCGCCGTGCCATTTGCATCGTTCCGCTATGACGTGTCGAAGAACGATTACGTGCTGGATATTTCCAAGGAAAGGCTCGAAGCCGCGCCGG
Organism: Burkholderiales bacterium; assembly: GCA_947456845.1. GTDB lineage: Bacteria > Pseudomonadota > Gammaproteobacteria > Burkholderiales > JAEUOS01 > JAEUOS01. Next base: position 282 of record CANGUJ010000107.1, read on the forward strand.
GCTTCGATCCGGACAAGTGGCCCACCATGGCAGACGAAAAGTGGAACCGCGACGTCTACAAGTACTACGACCGCACACCGTACTGGGAATAGCGCGCATCCGCGCTCGTAGCGGCGACCCGGCGCCTGGCCGGGACGGCGCACCAACGTGCGGAATGGTGCGCAAAAGGGCCTGCGGCAACACCGCAGGCCCGTTTCCGTTGGCGCGCAGGACCCGTTCTCCGCTGTTCAGACGTGGCGCGGGTTGCGGTGCCAGCCGGACTTACCAGCCGTAGCGACGGAAGTAAAACCGCTTCATCAGCGTGCAAGCCAGGGCATAACCGAAAAGAATGACCGCAAGCCACGCGAAATACGCGGGCGGCAATGGAACGAAGCGGAAATAGGCCGCCAGCGGCCCCATCGGCAGGAACAGGCCGGCAGCGGCTGCGCACAGGGTCATGACCACCAGCGGTGTCGCAGCCCGGCTTTCGATGACGGGCAACTTTGGCGTGCGCAGCAGGTGCACCACCATCACCTGGGTCAACAGGCCCACCACGAACCAGCCGCTCTGGAACAGGCCCTGCGTGGCCAGGCTGTCGGCGCCGAACACGCGCCACATCAAGGCGAATGTCGCAATGTCGAACATCGAGCTGATCGGCCCGAAAAAAAGCATGAAACGGCCGAGTTCAGCGGGGTCCCATGCCAGCGGCTTTTCCACCAGTTCGGCATCCACGTTGTCAAACGGGATGCCGGTCTGCGAGAAGTCGTACAGGAGGTTCTGCACCAGCAATTGCAGCGGCAGCATCGGCAGGAAGGGCAGGAAGGCGCAGGCCACCAGCACCGAGAACACGTTGCCGAAGTTGGAACTGGCGGTCATGCGGATGTACTTGCGCATGTTGCTGAAGGTGCGCCGTCCTTCGATGACCCCGGCGTCGACCACCAGCAGGCTCTTTTCCAGCAGGATCACGTCCGCCGCCTCGCGCGCGATGTCCACCGCGGTATCCACCGAGATGCCGATATCGGCCGCGCGCAACGCCGGCGCATCATTGATGCCGTCCCCCATGAAGCCCACCACATGGCCGTTGGCACGCAAGGCACGCACGATGCGTTCTTTCTGCAGCGGTGTCAGGCGGGCGAACAACTGGTGCGCCTCGACCGCATGGCCCAGTTCCGCGTCGTTCATCGCCTCGACCTCAGGCCCGGTCAGGACGGTCTTGCCGGCAAGACCCACCTGCGCGCAGACATGTGCGGTCACCAGCTCGTTGTCGCCGCTCAGGACCTTGACCGCGATGCCATGACCGGCCAGGGCCGCGATGGCGGGCGCGGCGGTTTCCTTGGGCGGGTCCAGGAAGGCGATGTAGCCCACCAGGGTGAGGCCGGCTTCGTCAGCCACCGAGTAGGTGGACTGGCCCGCCGGCATGGTGCGTATGGCGACCGCGACCACGCGCAAGCCCTCTTGCGACATGCGCAGGGTGGCCTGCCTGACCCTGGCAAGGTTCGCCGCGTCCAGCGGCAGGTCCGCGGCTGCGCCTGCCGTGGCGACGCGCACCCGGGTGCAGGCAGACAACATCTCATCAAGCGCCCCCTTGCATACCAGCAGGTGGCTGCCGTCGGCTGCCGCGACCACCACCGACATGCGACGGCGTACAAAGTCGAATGGCACTTCGTCGATCTTGTCATAGCCGCTGCCTGCCACCAGTTCGGCGTGCAGTTCGGCATGTTCCAGAACCGCGTGGTCGAGCATGTTCTTCAAGCCCGTCTGGTAGTGGCTGTTCAGCCAGGCGAACTTGAGGACCTCGTCGGACGGGTTGCCGAAAGCGTCATCCGTGCGCGACAGGGCGATGCGGTCCTGGGTGAGGGTGCCGGTCTTGTCGGTGCAAAGCACATCCATGGCGCCGAAGTTCTGGATCGCGTCGAGACGCTTGACCACCACTTTCTTCGCCGACAGGGCCACCGCACCCCGCGCCAGCGTGGTGGTCACGATCATTGGCAGCATCTCTGGCGTCAGGCCGACCGCGACCGAAAGGGCGAACAATCCGGCCTCAAGCCAGTCGCCGCGTGCCATGCCATTGACCACGAACACGATCGGCACCATGACAAGCGCGAAGCGGATCAATAGCCAGCTCACGCTGTCGACGCCCTTCTGGAAGGCCGTGGGTGCACGGTCGGTAGCGGTGATGCTGGTGGCGACGGCGCCAAAGTAGGTCTGGTTGCCTGTCGCAACCACCAAAGCGGTGGCCGAACCGGACACCACGTTGGTCCCCATGAAAACCAGGGTGGGCTGCTCGAGCGGGTTGCTGCCGGAGTCGCGGCCTTCCGCGAACTTTTCCACCGGCAGCGATTCCCCTGTCATGGCCGCCTGCGCGATGAACAGGTCGCGCGCGGTCAGCAGGCGGCAATCGGCCGGGATCATGTCGCCGGCGGACAGGACCACCACGTCACCCTTCACCAGCCGGGCCAGCGCTAGCTGCACTGGTGCGGGCGGAGGGGCAGAGGCGGCGGCTACCGTGGCCGACCGGAGCACGCTGGCCGTGTTGCGCACCATTGCCTTCAAGGCTTCGGCGGCACGGTCGGAACGGCCTTCCTGCACCATGCGGATGATGGTGGACAGGCAAACCATGAAGCCGATGACCACAGTGGAGCGGGCGTCGGCACTCGCCAGTGACACGGCCGCCAGTACCGTCAGGAGCAGGTTGAACGGGTTCTCATATGCGTGCCACAGGCGCAGCCACCCGCCCGGCGGCTTTTCATGGGCCACTACATTGGCGCCATCGCGACGCAGGCGCGCGGTCGCCTCGGCCACGGTCAAGCCATGCGAGCGTGATTTCAACAGCTTTAGCGCATCCGCCGGGGTGCCGCGGGCGATGCCGATCAGGCCGGCGGCGAGTTCCGCGGGCGCGGCCGCGTGCGGCCCGTGCGTCGCGAGCGCATCGCCCAGGGCGCGCCGGCCGAAATGACGGGCGCTGCGCCGGTGCGGTGGAATGCCGGCGAACCAGCGGCGCAACAGGCCTTTCATGGAGGTAAGTCTAGTCCTTGCGCGACATCATCGCGTACGCCAGCACGGCAACGCCGCCGCCCAGCAGCAGCCAGCCCAAGAGCGGCGGGAAGCTTACAGTGTGGGTGCGCTCGGCGTTGGCGGTGATCGGGCCGATCTTCAGCACCTCTTCGGTGGTGGTGTAGGAGAAGCGGTTGTACCCCAGAACGGCCGCGCCGGCCAGAAGCAGGACGATGGCTACGATGTTGAGGGTTTTCATGGCGGTGCGTTCCTCATAGGTTCGATGGGTCCCGACGGTCCGGACAACGGCCGGTTTACGTCAACTCCGCCTGTGCTTCCGTGCGCTTGCGTACGCTTGGGCGGCCTGGCATCGAACGTACGCGCGCGCACAGACGGTCCGCACCATGCGGAACATCCTTGCAATCAGCGCACATTTCAAGTGCGCGGAGAATGCCCAATTGAATCCCGCCGAAGCGTTGGCCCGGCTTGGCCAGAGCGTGTGGCTCGACGCGATTTCGCGTCCCATGCTCGACAGCGGCACCCTGGCGCGTTATATCCGCGCATATTCGGTCACAGGGCTCACCTCCAATCCGGCAATTTTCGAACGAGCGATCGGTGCTTCGGCTGCATACGACGCCGCGATCCTCGACAAGGCTGCGCAAGGCCGGGAGGGCGCGGCCATTTTTTACGAATTAGCGCTCGAGGACCTCGGCCGCGCGGCAGCACTTTTTGCCCCCATCCACGCGGCCAGCGCGGGCCGGGACGGCTGGGTGTCGCTGGAGGTTTCGCCGCTCCTGGCTGACGATGCCGCCGCCACCACGCTTGCCGCAAGGCGACTGTTCGCCGGCGCGAAACTGGCCAACCTCTTCATCAAGATTCCGGGCACGCCGGTGGGACTGGCGGCGATCGAGCAATCGATTTTCGATGGTGTGCCGGTCAACGTGACCCTGCTTTTCTCGCGCGAGCAGGTCATGGCCGCGGCCGAGGCCTACATGCGCGGCATCGAGCGGCGCGTAGCCGCCGGCCTGGATCCCGGCGTTGCCTCGGTGGCCTCGGTATTTGTCAGCCGCTGGGATGTGGCGGTGGCGCAGAAGGTGCAGCCCGGATTTCGCAACCGGCTTGGCATCGCCATGGCGATGCATGCCTACAAGGCGCACCTCGACCTCATGGCCACAGCGCGCTGGCGCTCGCTTGCCGCAGCGGGCGCGCAACCGCAACACCTGTTGTGGGCCAGCACCGGCACCAAGGACCCGAGTGTCAGGGACACGCTCTACGTCGAAGCCCTGGCCGCGCCCGGCACCATCAACACCATGCCGGAGGCCACGCTCCTGGCCTTCGCCAGCCGCGGCGCGCTCGATGGCGTGTTGCCCCCCGATGAGGCCTATGCCGAAGTGACCCTGGCCGAATTCACCCGCGAGGGCGTCGACCTCGAGGCCATGGCCAACGACTTGCAACGCGAGGGTGTCGCGAGCTTCGCCCGATCCTGGCATGTCCTGCTCTATCGGATCGCCCTGAAGAGCCAGTTGCTCGCCCATCACTCGGGTGCGGCACACGTTCCGGCGCCTGATGCGTGAGGTTGCGTGCCGTTGATGCCGGGCTCAGGCACCGGCAAGGCGACGACACGTCCCGACGGTTCGTCTACCCGCGGCATCCTGGCCATCAATGCCGGATCGTCGAGCATCAAGTTCACGCGCTTCGACGCGGCAACCCTTGTGCCCGGCCTGTCCGGCCGTATCGAGCGCATCGGGGCTCCCGGAACCAGCCTGACCCTTGCGATCGGCGCAGCGCCCGGCGAAGTGATGCCGGCCCTGACCCGAACTGACCATGCCGGCGCGGCAGCGCACCTGATCGAGTGGCTGCGCGCGCGCGACCCCGCTTGCGTGCTGGCGGCGGTAGGGCACCGCGTCGTGCATGGCGGGCCCGATTACCGCGCGACCACGCTTCTCACACCTGCGGTGGTCGAGAGCCTGCGACCGCTCACGCCCATGGATCCCGAGCACCTGCCGCACGAGATCGCGCTGATCGAGTTGTGGATGGCGCGTTTTCCCGGGGTGCCGCAATGGGCATGTTTCGATACCGCCTTCCATCACGATCTGCCGCCGCTGGCGCGACTCCTGGCGATCCCGCGCCGTTATGCCGCCATGGGCGTGCGCCGGTATGGTTTCCACGGACTGTCCTATGAGTTCCTCATGGAGGAGCTGGGCCGCAGTGGCGGCACACGCGCCGCTGGCGGGCGGGTGATCCTCGCGCATCTCGGCAACGGCGCCAGCCTGGCGGCGGTCAGGGACGGCAAGCCGGTCGATACCAGCATGGCATTCACCCCGGCGGCGGGTATCCCGATGGGCACGCGCTCCGGCGATCTCGACCCTGGCCTGGCCTGGTACCTGGCGCGCCTCGAGGGCATGGATGCCGCGAAATTCAACCGTATGGTCAATTCCGAATCGGGCCTCCTGGGTGTGTCCGGGACCAGTGCCGACATGCGTGACCTGCTCGAGCGCGAGCCGGTCGATCCGCGCGCGGCCGAAGCGGTGGGCATGTTCTGCCTTGCGGTACGCAAATGCATCGGCGCCTTCGCGGCGGCGCTGGGCGGCCTGGACACGCTGGTGTTTTCAGGCGGTATCGGCGCGAATTCCGCGGTGGTGCGCGAGCGCGCATGCGCCGAACTGGGTTTTCTCGGTATCGAAATCGACGCGTTGCAGAACCGTGTCGGTGCCGACACGATTTCCGGCCCTGGCGCGCGCGTGAGTGTGCGTGTCATCGAAACCGATGAAGAACTGGTGATCGCACGCGCGGTGCGCCAGGCGCTGGACGGCGGTTCTGCTGAACCGACGCAATCAACCTCATGTCGGGAAAAACCATGAAAGCCCTTGATCGAAATGCACTTGAGGCCATTGATGCCTGGTGGCGCGCCGCCAATTACCTCTCTGTCGGGCAGATCTACCTGCGTGCCAACCCGCTCTTGCGCGAGCCGCTGGCATTGGCGCACGTCAAGCGCATGTTGCTGGGGCATTGGGGCACCACGCCGGGGCAGAATTTCATCTACGCCCACTTGAACCGCGTGATCCGCAAGTTCGACCTCGACATGATCTACGTGTGCGGGCCCGGGCACGGCGGGCCGGCGGTGGTGGCCAACACCTATCTTGAAGGGACCTACAGCGAGGTACACCCGGCGATCAGCCAGGATGTCGAAGGCCTCACGCGGCTGTTTCGCCAGTTCTCGTTTCCCGGCGGCATTCCCAGCCATGCCTCGCCCGAGTGTCCCGGGTCCATTCATGAGGGGGGTGAACTTGGCTATTCGCTGAGCCACGCCTTCGGCGCCGTGTTCGACAACCCCGACCTGGTAGTGGCCTGCGTGATCGGCGACGGCGAGGCCGAGACCGGCCCGCTGGCCACCGCCTGGCATTCCAACAAGTTCCTCGATCCCGTGACCGACGGCGCGGTGCTGCCCATCCTGCACCTGAACGGATACAAGATCGCCAATCCCGCAGTGCTGGCGCGCATTACCCATGAGGAGCTCGATCACCTTTTGCGCGGCTACGGCTGGGACCCCTGTTTCGTCGAAGGCGACGACCCGGCCTTGATGCATGAGGCCATGGCCGGGACGCTGGACATCGCCATCACGCGCATCCTCGAATTGCAGGAGGATGCGCGTGTATACGGACGCTTCATCCGGCCGCGCTGGCCGATGATCATGCTCGCCACGCCCAAGGGCTGGACCGGGCCGAAGATGGTCGACGGGCAGAAGATCGAAGGCACGTTTCGCGCCCACCAGGTGCCGCTGTCGGACCCGGCGGCCCATCCCGGGCACCTTGCCCAGCTGGAAACCTGGTTGCGCAGCTACCGACCGGAGGAATTGTTCGACGTGAACGGTCGCCTGCTGCCGGAGCTCGCGGCGCTGGCGCCGCTCGGCGATCGCCGCATGGGCGCCAATCCGCATGCCAATGGCGGCTCGCTGCTCAAGGACCTCATCATGCCGGCGTTTCGCGACTATGCGGTCGATGTGCCGCGGCCCGGCGTGCAGGGCGGCGGCGACACGCGCGTGCTGGGTCCGTTCCTGCGCGACATCATCGGGAAAAATTCAACAGCGCGCAACTTCCGGGTGTTCGGTCCCGACGAAACCCTGTCCAACGGCCTGGGCGCCGTGTTTGAAGCAACCGATCGTCAATGGGATGCGGAAGTCATCCCGGATGACGAATTCCTCGCGCCCACCGGTCGGGTGATGGAAATGCTCTCCGAGCACCAGTGCGAGGGCTGGCTGGAAGGCTACCTGCTGACCGGACGGCATGGCGTGTTCAACTCGTACGAAGCCTTCATCCACATCGTCACCTCGATGTTCAACCAGCATGCCAAGTGGCTCAAGGTTTCGGCCGGCCTGCCGTGGCGGCGTCCGATCGCCTCGCTCAACTATCTTCTGGCTTCGCATGTCTGGCGCCAGGACCACAATGGCTTTTCGCATCAGGACCCCGGTTTCATCGACCATGTGGTCAACAAGAAGGCATCGGTGGTGCGCGTCTACCTGCCGCCGGATGCCAACTGCCTGCTGGCAGTCATGGACCAGTGCCTGCGGAGCCGCCACCTGGTCAACGTGGTCATCGCCGGCAAGCATCCGGCGCCGCAATGGCTGGCGATGGCCGATGCCGCCGACCATGTGGTGGCCGGCATCGGCATCTGGCACTGGGCCGGCAATGAAGGCACGGACGGACCGGACATCGTGATGGCCTGCGCCGGTGATGTGCCGACCCTGGAGACGCTCGCGGCAGTGTCGATCCTGCGGCAGCGCTTGCCGTGGGTGCGGGTGCGGGTGGTCAATGTGGTCGACCTGATGCGCCTGCAACCCGCCGCCGAACACCCGCACGGCCTCGATGACACCGCTTTCGAGGCCCTGTTTCCGGTGGGGCGGCCGGTGATTTTCGCGTTTCACGGCTACCCGTGGCTGATCCACCGGCTCACCTATCGGCGTCCCGGCCAGGAACGCGTGCATGTGCGTGGCTACAAGGAGGAGGGCACCATCACTACCGCTTTCGACATGACCGTACTCAATGACCTCGATCGATTCCATCTGGTGATGGACGCTGTCGACCGCCTGCCGGCGGCAAGTGAGCAAGGCGCCGCACTCAAGGTGGAACTGGCGGAAAAGCTGAAGGTCCATCGCACCTGGATAGAACGGGAAGGTGTGGACATGCCGGAGATCAGCGCCTGGCGCTGGCCCGGCATCGCCTGGGGCTAAGGCGCGTCTTTACGGGAACACCGGCCAATGGCAGGCGTTGGGTAACTTCTTTTGGCGAGCGCCGCTCAGCGCTGGATGGTCTTTGCTTGCGGGCCATCAATGCGGAACCAGCGTGACTTGATCAACTCCAGCACCACCAGGCATGCCGCGCCGGCCGCCAGGCAGACCGCGAGGTCATCCCAGTGCAGGGTCCCGAAGCGAAACAGGTTGCGCGCCGGCGGCCAGTAAAGGGCCGCGGCCAACACCGCGCCCACGGCCCCCAGCAGAATCCAGAGCGACTTGTTGGGGCGCAGGAATGCGCGAGTCAGCGACGAAGTCAATGAGCGGTTGACCAGGATCAGGCCCATGTTCGCCAGCACCAGGCAGGTGAACACCAGTGCGCGCAGGTCCGGTTCCGGCATCGCGGCGCGCCTCGCGCCGAACATCACGACCGCCAGCACCGCCAGTACGACAAATCCCTGCAGCAGGCCCCACAGCAGGCGCCGCGGCAGCAGCAGCTTGCTCTGCGGGTCGCGCGGTGGCCGCCGCATGACGTCGTCTTCCTCGGCTTCAGCCTCCAGCACCACCGAGCAGGCCGGGTCGATCACCATTTCCAGAAACGCGATGTGGATCGGCGTAAGGATCATCGGCAGGCCGAACACCAGCGGAAGCAGGGCCAGGCCGGCGATCGGGATGTGCACCGCGACGATGTATTCGGTGGCCTTGCGCAGGTTGTCGTAGATGCGCCGACCCAGCCGTATGGTCTTGACGATCGAGCCGAAGTCGTCGTCGAGCAGCACGATGGCCGAGGCCTCGCGTGCCACATCGGTGCCGCGCCCTCCCATGGCGATACCGATATGCGCCGCCTTGATCGCCGGCGCGTCGTTGACGCCGTCGCCGGTCATGGCCACCACCGCGCCGGCCGCTTTCATGCTGTTGACGATGCGCAGCTTCTGCTCGGGCCGGATGCGTGCGAATACCGAGGCCGACTTCACACGCGCGGTGAGAGCCTCGTCCGACATGGCGGCGATCGCCGCGCCGTCAAGCACTTCGCTGGCCTCGATGCCGGCCTGGCGCGCGATGGCGCGCGCGGTTTCCGGGTAGTCCCCGGTGATCATCACCACCCGGATGCCGGCCGAGCGGCACTCGGCGATCGCGGCCGGCACGTTGGCGCGCAACGGATCGGCAAAGCCGATCAGTCCGACGTATTCGAAAGGCAGGTCACGCGGCGACTCGGGCAGGGCGTCGGGATTGCCGACGTCGATGCCGGTGGCGCGGGCCACGCCCAGCACGCGGATGCCTTCGCGTGCCAATGCGTCGGCTGCCACCCCTACGGCCGCCATTTGCTCGGGCGGCAACTTGCAGATTTCGCCAATCGCCTCGAAGGCGCCCTTGGCGTAGGCGCTGCCGCGGGCTTCGCCCGGCGCAGCGACCACGTTGGCAACCACAAACAAGTCCGGGCGCAGCCCATTGGCGCGTACCAGCGGTCGCGCCGCAAACGCGGCGGCCGGTGCGCCGGTGAGCTTGCCTGACAGGGCGTGAATGGCCATGTCCATCGGGTCCACCGCGTCGCGCGGACAGGCCAATAAGGCCGCAGCCAGGGTGTCACGAACCGCGCTCGGGGTCGGCGCGCCGGACC
>CANGUJ010000108.1 GCA_947456845.1 Burkholderiales bacterium
CCGCCGGCGGCGTTCGTCATGTAGACCACGGCGCGGGCGACTTCATAGTCGGACAGGTCCGGGTTGCCGCCGCGCGCGGGCATGGCCTTGATGCCCTTGATCGCGTTCTTGACGAGGTCGTCATAGCCTTCCTTGATATGCGGCGCCCAGGCGACCTTGTCGCCGAATTTCGGGGCGCCGGCCGCGCCGGCGTCATGGCATGCTTTGCAGACTTGGGCGTAGACCTGCTCGCCGGTGAGATACACCTTGGGGCCATCGGCCACCGTGAGATTGACCGCCGCCACCGGCCTGATGCGCTCGGCGATGGCCTCGGGCTTGAGCGCCAAACCCTGCATATCGACCTTCTTGCCGCCGGTGACGAACGACACCAGCATGACGATCAGCGCGATCGGGATGACAAAGGACAGGACGACCACGGTGATGAGCTGCTTGGGCGTCTTGATCGGCGTATCGTGGTCCCCACTCATGAGGCTTCCTTTCGATCTGGGATGCGGCAACCGCGCCATCGGGTTGCCTTGAGGCGAGTGAAATCAACCCTGAATTATAGCGGGATTCATGCGCCTGACTCCAAGCCGGCCGGCTTGTCGCCCTGGCGGCCCGAGGCTGCCGCCCGATACGCGGGGTCGCCGCGCGATCGGCCGGCCGGGCGGGCGAATCCGCGCCGCAGCGCTGACAACGCCCGCGAACCATGCGACCATCCGCCCATGCAACATATCCGTTTTGGCGGGTTCTTTGGCCGGGCGCCGGCATTCGTCGCGGGCCTGATCGCCCCCCTGGCACTGCTCGGTCTGCCGATCCTCGCGCACGCCATCGAGGAACCCGACCACCAGGTCGTTCGCGAGTTCGGCGGCATCGAGGTACGCCAATACGCCACCTACACCGTGGCTGAAGTCGTGGTGCCCGGACCGGCAGCCGAGGCGGGCAACCAGGCGTTCCCGATCCTGGCGGGCTACATCTTCGGCAAGAACCGCGGCGAGAGAAAGTTCGCGATGACCGCGCCGGTGACGCAGACGCCCGCCCCGCTGAAAATGGACATGACCGTGCCGGTCACCCAGAGCGCCGCGCCGGGCGGCTTCCTGGTGCAGTTCGTGTTGCCCAAAGGCGTGACGGCCGCCAATGCACCCGAGCCGCTGGATGGGCGGGTGCGGCTTCGCGAGGTGGCGCCTGGCCGGGTGGCTGTCATCCGCTACTCGGGCTTCTGGTCGGATTCCAATTACGGTGAACACCTGGCCAAACTGCAGGCGGCGCTGCGCGCCGCCGGCCTGGCGTGGACCGGGGAGCCGGTGTATTCGCGCTACAACGCGCCGTTCACACCCTGGTTCATGCGTCGCAACGAGATCTGGCTTTACCTCGCGCCTTAGGCGGATGCATGGCCTGCCCGTGGTCGGCTGCGCCTGCGAGCCGCCGGCCATCGGGCGCGCATGCCGGGCCTGTAGTCAGGGCGGCGGGGATTCCGCGCGCCAGAGATAGCCGGGGTCCAGGGTCTTGAACTCCCGGCAGCCGATTTGCGCCATCACCATGTCGACCTCTTTCGCGATGATGTCGAGCGCACGCCGCGCGCCGGCCTGGCCGCCCGCGGCCACGCCGAACAGTGTGGGCCGGCCGAAAATGACCGCGCGCGCGCCCAGGCAGCGGGCGATCACCACGTCCGAGCCGCGCCGTACGCCGCTGTCCAGGATCAATTCCATCTTGTCGCCCACCGCGTCGCGGATCGGCGGCAGCATTTCCAGCGGCGCCGGCGCCGCGTCGAGCTGGCGCCCGCCATGGTTGGAGACCACCAGCCCGTCGGCACCCAGGCGCTGCGCCTCGCGGGCGTCGTCGGGATGCAGCAGGCCCTTGACCAAAAGCGGGCCCGGCCAGGCCGCGCGGATGCGCCGCAGGCTCTCCCAGCTCACCATCGGGGCGGGGGTAAGGGTGCCATACAGGTCGGCCACCGTGCCGGCGCCGGCGCCCGCGGGCGCATAGGGTTTCCAGTTGCGCATCATCGGCAGGCCACCGGCGCGCCAGTAGCGCAGCAGCCAGGCGGGATGCGCCAGCGCATCCAGCATCACGCCGGGGGTCATGCGGAAGGGGCGTGAGAAGCCGTTGCGGCGATTGCGCTCCCGATTGGAATTGACCGGCACGTCGACCGTGACCACCAATACCCGAATCCCGGCCGTGACGGCGCGGCGCACCAGGTCGGCGTTGATGGTCTCGTCGGTCGTGCAATACATCTGGAACCACACATGGTCCGGCGCGACGGCTGCCGCGTCCTCGAGCGCCGCGTTGGCGGCGCTCGAGAGCAGGAACGGCACATTGGCTTCGCGCGCGGCAGCAGCCAGCATCAGGTCGGCATCGGGGCGGAATAGGCCGGCCAGCCCGGTGGGTGAAATGCCGACCGGGCTGGCGTAGGTGCGGCCGAACAGCACCACCGACTGGTCGCGCCGGCTCACGTCGCGCAGGTAGCGCGGCAGCAGGCGGTAGCGCTCGAAGGCTGCCCGGTTGCGCCTCAAGCAGACCTCGTCGTCGGCGCCGCCGTCGATGAAGTCGAAAGCGATGCGCGGCAGTTTTCGGCGCGCGAGCGCCCGCAGATCGTCGAGGTTGATGGCGGCGTCGATGTTCATGATGCGCTTCCTTCAGGAAGGGTTGCCCGGCGGGCCGGTCCGGCGCTTACACCAGCGGCACATGCGTGGCCTTGAGTACGCGCAGGGCGAAGCTGGACTTGCTGTGACGGATGCCGGGGATCTTATAGAGCTTTTCGCGCAGCAGGCGCTCATAGTCGCGCGTGTCGCGCACGGCGATGCGGATGAAATAGTCGTAGTCGCCGGAGACGAGATAGGCGTCGAGCACCTCGGGTATTTCCGCCAGCAGCCGGCCGAACTCGTAGAGCGTCTCGTCGGTATGGCTCTCCAAAGTGAGCTGCACGATCACCGTGTCCTTGAAACCCAGCTTGGCCAGGTCGAGTTCGACGCTGTATTTGCGGATCAGGCCCTCCGCCTCCATGCGCTTGATGCGGCTCCAGCAGGCGGTGGGCGAAAGATTCACCGTTGCGCCAATGTCCTGCAGCGAGCGGCGCGAATCGGCGAGCAGTTCGCGCAGGATGGCCATGTCGAACTTGTCACGCGCGGCCGGAGATTCTTCCGGAATCTCGTGATTTTTCCGAATAGTTTTTGCCATGAGTAGCCTAACGCCGCAAAAAATCGAAGCCTATTTTGCCTCGAATGCGGAAAAATGAACACATGACAACACTCCTGGCCGAAAACCCTTCGCCCGCCCGTGCAACGCCGGCCACGCGCAACGGCGCACAGATCCTGCTCGACACGCTGGTCGAGTGTGGCGTGGACACCCTGTTCGGCTATCCCGGCGGGGCGGCCCTGCCGCTCTACGACGCCCTGTATGAACACCCCGGCCTGCGCCATGTGCTGGTGCGCCACGAGCAGGCGGCCGTGCATGCCGCGGAGGGTTACGCCCGCAGCACCGGGCGGCTCGGCGTGGTGCTGGTCACCTCCGGCCCCGGCGTCGGAAACACCATCACCGGGCTGCTTGATGCGCAGAGCGATTCGGTGCCCATCCTCTGCATCAGCGGCCAGGTGGCCACCGGGGTGATCGGCACGCAGGCCTTCCAGGAAAGCGATGCGCTGGGCATGTCGCGGCCGGTGACCAAATGGAACCATCAGCCGCGCGACGCATCGCGCATCGCCGAGGCAGTGCGCGATGCCGTGCGGGTGGCCACCTCCGGGCGGCCCGGCCCGGTGCTGCTGGATGTGCCCAAGGACGTGCAGTTGCAGCGCGTCACCCTGCCGCAGCGGGCGCCGCGATGCGCCTTGACCGGTGCAACAGCGGCAGCGCCGCTGCCGGCCGCGGCTGACCTGAAGCGTGCCGCCGACCTGCTGGCGGGCGCGCGGCGGCCCGTGCTGTACGGCGGCGGCGGCCTCGTCAATTCCGGTCCGCAGGCCTGCGCCGCCTTCACCGCCCTGGCGCGCGCCTGGAACATGCCGGTCACGCTCACGCTGATGGGGCTAGGCGCGTTTCCCGGCAGCGACCCGCAATTCCTCGGCATGCTGGGCATGCACGGAACGCTCGAGGCCAACCTCGCGATGCATCGCGCGGACCTGGTCGTCTGCGTGGGGGCGCGCTTCGATGACCGCATCACCGGGCGCCTGGCCGACTTCTGCCCGGATGCGCGCAAGATCCACATCGACATCGACGCCGCCAGCATCAACAAGGTGGTGCCGGTCGAGGTCGGCCTGGTGGGCGATTGCCACGCCATGCTGGCGGCGCTTGGCCGCATCCTGCCGGCGCGCGGCAAGCACGGCCTGGCACCCTGGTGGGACACCATCCGTGCCTGGCGCGCGGTCGACTGCCTGGCCTTCACCCCGGCGGTCGACACGATCCGCCCGCAGCACCTGCTTGCCTCCCTGCAGGCGCAGCTCGCCGGACGGGACGCAATCGTCTCCACCGACGTGGGCCAGCACCAGATGTGGGCGGCGCAGTACCTCCGCTTCGACGCGCCGCGGCGCTGGCTGACCTCGGGCGGCGCCGGCACCATGGGCTACGGATTGCCGGCGGCCATCGGCGCGCAAGTCGCCCATCCGGACCGGACGGTCGTATGCGTCAGCGGCGACGCGTCCATCCTGATGAACATCCAGGAACTCGCCACCGCGGTCCAGCACCGGACGCCGGTGAAAGTGGTGCTTGCCAACAACAGCCACATGGGCATGGTGCGCCAGTGGCAGCAGCTGAACCATGGCAACCGCCTGAGCCAAAGCTATAACGACGCGATGCCCGACTTCGTGGCCGTGGCGCGCGCCTTCGGCTGGGGCGCGCGCCGCGTCGACGCCCCTGGCGAGCTGGCGGCGGCGCTCGCCGAGTGCCTGGCGCATCCCGGTCCGTTCTTCCTGGATGTGCGGGTCGCGGCCGAAGAAAACTGCTATCCCATGATGCCGGCCGGATGCGCCCACCACGAGATCATGCTGGCGGACGGTCGCTGGTACGAGGCGGCATGCGCGGACGCAAGCCGGGATTAACCGATACAATCGAATCCCTGCGCGCCCGTAGCTCAGCTGGATAGAGTACTGCCCTCCGAAGGCAGGGGTCACACGTTCGAATCGTGTCGGGCGCGCCAGTGGATTCACGCGGCCGGCCGTGCGGCACGGCCGACACCCCCGCCGCTGCGGCCTGACCTTTCCGGAATACCTTCCGGGTGTGCAGGTCAACGGGGGATCAATCGCGGCGCTGGCATTAAGCCAGCACTTCCTCCCGCTGCGCCACCGGCTGCCGGATCAGGTAGTCGAACGCGCTCAACGCCGCCTTCGCCCCATCCCCCGCCGCGATCACGATCTGCTTGTAGGGCACGGTCGTGCAATCGCCGGCGGCGAACACGCCGGGCACGTTGGTGTGACCGCCCGGGTCGACCACGATCTCGCCGAAGCGGCTCAAGTCCACCGTGCCGCGCAGCCACTCGGTATTTGGCGTGAGGCCGATCTGCACGAACACGCCCTCCAGCGGCACCCGGTGTTCCTCGCCGGTGGCGCGGTTCTTGTAGCGCAGGCCGTTGACCTTGCCGGCGGCGCCGGTGATCTCGGTGGTCGGCGCATTGGTGCAGATGGTCACGTTGGGCAGGCTTTGCAGTTTCTTCACCAGCACCGCATCGGCCTTGAGTCGCTCTGCGAATTCGACCAGGGTGACGTGTTCAACCACGCCGGCCAGGTCGATGGCCGCTTCCACGCCGGAATTGCCGCCGCCGATCACCGCCACGCGCTTGCCCTTGAACAACGGCCCGTCGCAGTGCGGGCAATAGGCCACGCCCTTGTTGCGGTATTCCGCTTCGCCGGGCACGCCGACGTTGCGCCAGCGCGCGCCGGTGGAAAGGATGACCGAGCGGCTCTTGAGCGTGGCGCCATTGGCCAGGCGCACCTCGACCAGACCACCGGGTTCAGCGGTGGGAATCAGCGCTTCGGCGCGCTGCAGGTTCATAATGTCCACGCCATAGGCACGGGCATGGGATTCGAGGTTGGCCGCAAAGCGCGGACCGTCGGTTTCCAGCACCGATATGTAGTTCTCGATGGCCAGGGTGTCGTTGACCTGGCCGCCAAAGCGCTCGGCCGTCACGCCGGTGCGGATACCCTTGCGCGCCGCATACACGGCCGCTGCCGCGCCGGCCGGGCCGCCGCCGACGATCAGCACGTCATACGGGTCGCGCGCATTCAGTTGCACGGCCTCGCGGGCCGCCGCGCCGGTGTCCAGTTTGGCGAGGATTTCCTCCAGGCTCATGCGCCCCGAGCCGAACACTTCGCCGTTGCCGTACACCATGGGCACCGCCATGATCTCGCGCGCCTCCACCTCCTTCGGGAATGCGCCGCCTTCGATCACGATAGTGCGGATCTTCGGGTTGACGATCGCCATCAGCGCCGCCGCCTGCACCACGTCCGGGCAGTTGTGGCAGGTGAGCGACATGTAGACCTCGAAATCGATCTCGCGGTCGATGGCGCGGATGCTGTCGATGACCGATGGCTCCACCTTCGGCGGATGCCCGCCGGTCCACAACAGCGCCAGCACCAGCGAGGTGAACTCGTGGCCCAGCGGCAGGCCTGCAAAACGCACGCCACCGGTTTGGTCCTCGCGGGAGATCACGAAGGAGGGGGTGCGAACGTCATGCCCGTCCAGGTCCAGTGACACCTTGTCGCTCAGTGCCGCGATGGTCCCGAGCAGTTCGCGCATTTCGCCGGCGGTCGCACTGTCGTCCAGGGCGGCGGTCAGGCGGATGGGCTGCCGGAGCAGGGCCAGGTACTGTTGCAACTGGGTTTTCAACGCGGCGTCGAGCATGACGTTCTCCTTCGTGGGTTTGCGCAAACAGCCTTCAGATCTTGCCTACCAGGTCGAGCGAGGGAGCCAGGGTCTTGGCGCCTTCCTGCCACTTGGCCGGGCACACCTGGCCGGGGTTGTTGGCGACGAACTGGGCGGCCTTGAGCTTGCGCACGGTTTCCCTGACGTCACGCGCGATGGCGTTGTCGTGGACCTCGGCGGTCTTGATCACGCCTTCGGGGTTGATGACGAAGGTGCCGCGCAGGGCCAGGCCCTCCTCCTCGATGTGCACGCCGAAAGCGCGCGTCAGCTGGTGCGTCGGGTCGCCCACCAGCGGAAAGCGCGCCTTGCCGACCGCCGGGCTGGTTTCGTGCCACACCTTGTGCGAGAACTGGGTGTCGGTGGTGACGATGTAGACCTCGGCGCCGGCCTTCTGGAACTCGGCGTAGTTGTCGGCCGCGTCCTCGATTTCGGTCGGGCAGTTGAAGGTGAAGGCCGCCGGCATGAAGATCAGGACCGACCACTTGCCTTTGAGGGAGGCGTCGGTCACCTCGATGAACTCGCCCTTGCCCGCGCGGTTGACGAAAGCGTTGGCCTTGAAGGGCTGGACCTGGGTATTGATGATGGACATGGTGTTTACCTTTCGATGAATGTTCTCGGGAAATCGCGTTGCCGTCGATGGTCGAGGGCACGGATCGAATGATAGAGACGGTAAATGAAAATAGAAATTTGATAGTTTCAATGCGGTCGATAGGCAATTTCAAAGGAACTTTGATTTTTGATATCAGGGAAGCGGTCTCCGCGGGGCGGGCGCCAGAAGCCGGGCGCCAAGGCCGGGCCCGGCCCTGCTGGTAAACTGCACGGCATTCGCCGCTTCGCGCGGCGTTCGTTTTTTGCAAGCCCGGGCCCGCCCGGCAACCCGTTCAGGCAATCCTTCCAACCGTATCGCCACGCCCGCCCGGCGTTAGCGCCGTCGCGCGAATCGAAGCCCGGCACCCGCTCGTGCGCGCATTACTCCAAGCCAGCATGCCACTGCCCGCCATCGAACACCGCATCGCCCAATTGCTCGGCGTCTCCGCCGAACGCGTCCGTGCCGCCGTCGCGCTCCTCGATGAGGGCGCCACCGTCCCCTTCATCGCGCGCTATCGCAAGGAAGCCACCGGCAGCCTCGACGACACGCAGTTGCGCACCCTCGAAGAACGCCTGGGCTACATGCGCGAGCTGGAAGACCGGCGCGCCGCCATCCTGGCCGCAATCCAGGAGCAGAACAAGCTCACCCCCGAACTGCGGGCTGCCATCGAGGCGGCCGAGGACAAGGCGCGGCTGGAAGACCTGTACCTGCCCTACAAGATCAAACGCCGCACCAAGGCGCAGATCGCGCGCGAAGCGGGGCTGGAGCCGCTGGCCGATGCGCTCCTGGGCGATCCGTCGCTGCACCCCGAAGCCGCGGCCGCCGCCTACCTGCGCGAGCCGTTCAAGACGGCCGACGGCATCGACCATCCGGGCGTGCCGGATATCAAGGCCGCCTTGGACGGCGCGCGGCAGATCCTCATGGAGCGTTTTGCCGAAGACGCCGATCTGCTGGCAGGCTTGCGGGAATACCTGATCGAGCATGGCGTGGTGCAGTCCACGCTGGTCGAGGGCAAGGCCGAGGTGGGCGCGAAGTTCGCCGATTATTTCAATTACGACGAGGCCTTGGGCAAGATCCCCTCGCACCGCGCGCTGGCCCTGTTCCGCGGCCGCCGCGAGGAGGTGCTTTCGGTGGTGTTGCGCCTGGACAGCGAGCCCGACCGTCCCGAGTGGAGCGCGCCGCACAACCCGTGCGAGCAGCGCATCGCGGCGCGCTTCGGCATACGCCCGGGCGGCCGTCCGGCCGACAAGTGGCTCGCCGATACGGTGCGCTGGACCTGGCGCGTCAAGATCGCCCTGCACCTCGAAACCGATCTCATGGGCGCCCTGCGTGAAAGGGCCGAGGAAGAGGCGATCCGGGTGTTCGGGGCCAACCTGCAGGACCTGCTGCTGGCCTCGCCGGCCGGGCCGCGCCCCACGATGGGCCTGGACCCGGGCTTGCGCACCGGCGTGAAGGTGGCGGTGGTCGATGCCACCGGCAAGCTGGTGGCCACCGACACCATCTACCCTCACGAACCGCGGCGCGACTGGCAAGGATCGCTCGCCACCCTCGCCAGGCTGGTGGTGGCGCACAAGGTGGAACTGATCGCCATCGGCAACGGCACCGCCTCGCGCGAAACCGACAAGCTGGCCGAGGAGTTGCTCGCCGCCGCCCGCGACCGCAAGCTCGCCAAGGTGATGGTCTCGGAGGCCGGGGCCTCGGTATATTCGGCCTCGGAATTCGCGGCGCGCGAGTTTCCCGAACTCGATGTCAGCCTGCGCGGCGCGGTGTCGATCGCCCGGCGCCTGCAGGACCCGCTGGCCGAATTGGTCAAGATCGACCCCAAGGCCATCGGCGTGGGGCAGTACCAGCATGATGTGAACCAGTCGCGCCTGGCGCGCGCCCTGGATGGCGTGGTCGAGGACTGCGTCAACGGCGTCGGCGTCGACCTCAACACCGCCTCGGTGCCTCTGCTTTCCAAGGTGTCCGGCCTGGGCGCCAGCCTGGCCGCCAACATCGTCTCCTATCGCGACAGCAACGGGCGTTTCGCCAGCCGCGAGCAGCTGCGCCAGGTGCCGCGCCTGGGTGACAAGGCCTTCGAGCAGGCTGCCGGCTTTTTGCGCATCCGCGACGGTTCCAATCCGCTCGACGCCTCCGGCGTGCACCCGGAAGCCTACGGGCTGGTCAACCGCATCGTAGCCGACCTCGACCGCGACATCCAGTCGGTCATCGGCGACAGCGCTGCCCTGAAACGTGTCGTGCCCGCCAGGTATGCCGACGAGCGATTCGGCGTGCCCACCGTGGCCGACGTCATCAAGGAGCTGGAAAAGCCCGGCCGCGACCCGCGCCCCGAGTTCAAGACTGCGCGCTTCCAGGAAGGCGTCAATACCGTGGCCGACCTCAAGCCCGGCATGCAGCTCGAGGGAGTGGTGACCAACGTCGCCAACTTCGGCGCCTTTGTCGACATCGGCGTGCACCAGGACGGCCTGGTGCATATCTCGATGCTGTCCGACAAGTTCGTCCGCGACCCGCGCGAGGTGGTGAAGGCCGGCCAGGTGGTCAAGGTCAAGGTGCTGGAAGTCGACATCAAGCGAGCGCGCATCGCGCTGACCATGCGCCTGTCGGACAAGTCGCCTGCCGGCGCGGCACCCGGCGCTGCGCGGCGCGACCTCGCGCCAC
>CANGUJ010000109.1 GCA_947456845.1 Burkholderiales bacterium
ACCGGCGCGGGCGCCTGCGCCGGACTCTCGCGAACAGCCGGGCGCGCGGGCACGATACGGGTCTGCAGGCTGCCCTCGCGCGCCCCCTTGCCGGCCTTGTCCGGCGTTGGCGGCAGCGGCTCGTCCGGACTGCGCCAGCGCACCGCGATGATTCCGGCATGGAACAGCAGGGACACCAGGAGGGCGATCCAGATCAATGGGATGCGGACGCTGTCGCCGCGCTCTGCGCGTTGCATCGATGGATGACCGTGATCGGCGGGACCGGGTAGGGAAATCCGCTATTGTCGGCCAATCGCCGCCTTCGCCGGACGCTAGACTGGATATCGTGCCGCCCCTCTCGAAGCCGCTACCGCGCCGGCCCCGTCGGTTGACATCCTTCCGCTGCCTCGCCGTCCTCGCCTCGGCCTGCTGCCTCGCGGCTGCGTGCGGCGCGCCCGACGTGCGCCAGCCGGTCGCGGCCTGGGCACTTGCCGCCCCGGGGGGGGCGGATCGCGACCACCTGATTTCCCCGGACGGCAACAGGCTCGCCTGGAGCGGAACGTCGTGGTTCAGGCGCAAGTTGTTCGTGCGCAACCTCGCCACCGGCGAAACCAGATCGTGGCGCGTCAACGGTGCGGTGGCCTGGTCCGCGAACAGCCGGTGGCTCGTCTATGCCGCCGATACCAGCGGCACCGAAAATCCGCACGTGTTCGCCCTCGACACCGACTCATCGGCGAGCCCGGTCGATCTCACGCCCTATCCGGCGGTGCGCGCCGTCATCCACCAGATCGTCGATTCAGACCCGCGCAACATCCTGGTGGCGCACAACCGGCGCAACCCGAAACTCTTCGACCTCTACCGCATCAACCTCGAGACTCGCGCCGAGACCCTGGTGGCGGCCAATCCCGGCAACGCGGTCGCGCCGATCACGCGCGCCGACGGCTCGCTGCAGGGCTGGCAGCCCTCCGGCACGGCAGTGCGCCCGGCCCCGGAACGCATGCGGCCGCAGGTCGAGCGGGCACCCGCGATCGCGGCACGGAACGAAGACAACGTCCGCATCATCGGCCCCGCGTCCGGCGGCCAGGCGGTGTGGGCCCTGTCGAATCGCGGACGCGACCGCAGCGCGCTGGTGGCGTTCGATACCGGGCGCGGCTGGGAGCGGGTGTTTTTCGAAGACCCGGTCTCCGATGTCACGCATGCCTATATCGGCCGTTCCACCCGGGAACCGCTTGCGGTGGTCGCACAGCCGGGTTACCCGCGCGTGGAGATTCCCGACGCGGCACTGCGCGCCGCGCTCGCCCCGGTGATCGCCCCGCTCGAAGGTTCGCCATGGGGCCTGCACATCGGTAGCGGCGATCATCAGGACGACCGCCTGGTCGTCAACCTCAACACCAGCACGCAAAACCGCGCCTGGCTCGTCAGCCGCAAGACCGGCAGCGCGGAACTGCTCGCCCAGGCGCTGCCGGCGCGGCTCGAATCCACGCTCTCTCCGATGCGCGCGGTCAGCTTCGCGGCGCGCGATGGCCTGGCCCTGCATGCCTACCTGACCCTGCCGCGCAACGCGACCGCCGATCTGCCGATGGTGCTCATGGTGCACGGCGGTCCATGGCAGCGCAATGCGTGGGCCGACCCGTCGCGCTCCGAGGAATCCGCGCGCGCGCAATTCCTGGCCAGCCGCGGCTATGCCGTGCTGCAGGTGGATTTCCGCGGCTCATCCGGATACGGCAAAGCCTTCCAGCAGGCCGGCATCGGCGAATTCGGCCGGCGCATGCGCGACGACCTGCTCGATGCAGCGGCGTGGGCGATCCGCGACGGCGTGGCGCGGCGCGGCGCGATCGCCGTCATGGGTTTCAGCTACGGCGGCTACGCCGCCTTGAACGCGATGGCGGATGCACCGGACACGTTCGCCTGCGGCATCTCGATCGCCGGGCCGACCGACCTGGCCAGTCTGATCGAGGCGTTTCCGCCGTACTGGAAGGTTGATCTGTCCCTGTGGCACGACTATGTCGGCAATCCGGGGGTGCCGGCCGACCGCGCGGAGATGACGCGGCGCTCGCCGCTCCACCAGGCGCGCGGGTTCGCGCGGCCGGTGCTGCTGATCCATGGCGACCGTGATGTGCGGGTACGCTTCGACCAGTCCGAGCGTATGGAACGTGCGCTGCGGGCAGCCGGCAAGGAAGCCAGACTGGTGCGGATTCCGGGCATGGGTCACAGCTCCGGTTGGTGGGCGCACCAATACCGCATCCTGCGCGAAAGCGAGACATTCCTCGCGCCCTGTCTTGGGGGCCCCGCCCGGAGGTTCGAATGGCCGGACCCGCTTGTCGCCGCCTGGTTGCGAATCTCAGGCTAGACGCCAGACGCGCCGCCTATTTCGGCACCAGCCCCTTCTCGATCAGAATCGGCCGCGCCGCCTGCCGCAGGCGCGGCTGCACGCGGTTGAGCGCCAGGCCGACGGCCACATAAAGGACGGCCGAGGCGAGGAACACCGGCCGCGCGCCAATCATGGAAGCGAGCGCGCCGGCACACAGGCTCGCCACGGACAATGCGCCGCCATAGGCCATGCCGAAGAAGGCCATCAGCTGGCCGCGCATGTGGTCGGGAATCACCGCCTGCAGCAGGATGTGGCTGGAGGTCACGATCATCACGGTGGACCAGCCGGATACCACCATCAGCGCCAGCGCCACCAGGAAATGCTGGTTGCACGACAGGACCGCCGCCGCGGCACCCGCGCACAGGCAGCCGGCTACCACTTTCAGGCTGAAGCCACTCACATGGGCGCGGTTGGCCAGGGTCAGCGCCGCGGCCAGGGAGCCGAAGCCGAAGGCCGCCATCATCATGCCGAGGGAATCGACGTCGCGGTTGAACACCTCCTTGGCGAACACCGGCAGCAGCGTCACGAAAGGCGCCAGGGCCACGCTGGAGAACGCCACGGTGAGCAGCAACCAGCGCGGCGCGCTGCTGGTGCGCAGGTAGGCCAGGCCCTGCGCCAGGGTGCCGCGCGCCTGCTTCTCGCGCGCATGCCGCGGGCGCAGCATCAACAGGGTGCAGATCTCGACGATGTAGGACGCGGCGTTGGCGAGGAAGCAGGCCAGATCCCCCATCCCGGCCAGCATCAGCGCGCCCAGCGCCGGGCCCACCAGCCGCGCCACATTGAACGATACGGAATTGAGCGCGATCGCATTGCTCAGGTGGCCATGTTCATGCACCAGGTCGGCGATCAGGGCCTGACGGGCCGGCATTTCGAACGCGATGGCCACCCCCAGCACCAGCGCTGCCGCCACCAGCGTATGGCTGTTGAGCAGGCCCTGGGCCGCGAGGATTGCCAGCGCCAAGGCCACGCCCATCTCCACCACCTGGGTGAACACCAGGATGCCCCGGCGCGATACCCGGTCGGCGAGGATGCCGCCGGCCGGGCCGAGCAGCAGGGTGGGCGCCTGCGAGGCGAACGCCACCAGCCCCAGCACGGCGGCCGAACCCGTCACCCGGTAGGCGATCCACGACAGCGCCACCTGCTGCACCCAGGTGCCGACGAAGGACACGAACTGGCCGCCGAAGTAGAGCCGGAAGTCGCGCCCGGAAAGCGAGCGCAGCAGCGGAAGCGTCATGTCCTTGTTCAAGCGGGAAGGCGATGTCGCGGCGGGCCGGGGCGGCGGCAGCGCGGCGCCCTAGCGCAGCACCGGCGCGGAACGCGTTTCGCGCTCGATGCGCGCAAGACGTTTGCGACTCGGCCTTGCCGTCGAAGCAGCCTCGGGGCCTGGGGCCTGGTGCGCAAGCGAGGGACCGGGAAGCGTATGGAAACGGTGCAAATCGTCGTCGGACACGCAGTCGATGTCGCTGGCGAGATCCACCTTGATCGACGCCACCACGCGCTGGCCGGCCGCATGCGATGCGCGTTCGTCGGCGCGCAGCAGGCCGCTCGCGCCCAGGGCGATACACAAGACGACAAAGTAACGGATGATCATGGCGTGGAAGTCCCGTGCGGCCGGTGTGTGCATCAAATTGGTTGATTCCTGCTCGTTCTCTAAAACGGCAGAACCGCGCCAAACATGAGGGCGATGCTTGGCCCAGAACACATCCGGTTAACCTTTGTTGACTTTTCCCGCCGCAGGGCGCCGCCCCCGCGCGCCGGCCTCCCCGTGCGGCGACAATGGGGTCTGACCCCATTTTCGAGGCCGGCTTTGTGCACGCGCGACGGAAATGGGGTGGGAAATGGGGTCAGACCCCATTTCTAGACGCATTTCTAGATGCAGTAGAAGTCCAGCAGGGTCGGGATGCGGTCGTTCATCAGCACAATCTTTTTGCGCGCGATCTTCCACACGGCGCCTTCGCGGCGCAGGCGGTGCTCGTAGCGGCCGAAAAACACGTGCTGCGCCTGCTGGCGCGGGTCGAACACATGGCAGGTCCAGCTGGCATGCACCTCCACACCCTCCGGCGACTCGCCGGCGATGATCACGCAGGACACGCCGTGGCTGGTACGCCGCAGCGGGCAAGACGCGGTCGACAGCCCGCTCCGGATGCGCCAGACCCGGTCTTCCAGCCCGGCGCGCGCCGTGTAGTACATCAGCGAGACCTGCGTATCCGGCGCATCGACCAGCTCATGCGGCCCGTTCCAGGCCGGCACCCAGAACACCGCGTCCGCGCAGTACAGGGCGAGCCAGTCGTCCCAGCGTTGCGTGTCCAAGCAATGCCCTTCGCGGTACAGCAGGTCGGCCGCCTCGGCAGCGGTGATCGGCGCGTTCATGGCGCGGCCTGCGCGCCGAGCCGGCGCTGCCAGGCCAGGTACATCGCCTGGCAGACGGTTTCGTCGCTCATCGAGAACGGCCCGTGCATGGACGTGGCCGGCGTGATGCCGAGCTCGCGCGCATGGTGGTCGGCCCCGGCCTGCAGCGCGCCGGTGCCACGCACGGCGCCCTGCTGCCATTCCACCAGGCCGCTTGCAAAGCCGCGCTGGCTGTCCTCGAAGGTCACGGTATCGTCGGGGGTAGCCATGCCGCTGGGGTTGAAGAAATCCTCGTACTGGCGAATGCGCTTGCGGCGCGCCTCGCCATCCTCGCCGACCGGCGCCACGCAGTACGAGGTGATCTCGGTCAGGTCGCAGGCCAGCGGCCGGATCACGCGCATCTGCAGCGCCGCGTTGGAAGCCAGCTGCAGGTTGGGAAACAGATTGAACTGCCGGGTGCGCAGCATCCAGTCGCAACGCACGGGGCCGACCCGCGCGGCTAGCGCGGCGCGGCCCTGGTACAGCGGATGCCGCTCGGCCGGCGTACGCGTCCATACCAGCGCATGGCCCTGCGAAAAACCGAACGCCCCCATCTCCTCCTCCACCTGGCGCCCGCGCTCGCCCTGCCACACGGCGGCGGCCACGTCGGTGCGGCCGGCCATCCGGGCGCGCCGGTCAAGCAGGCCGAAGTACGAGGGATGCACCGAGGTCAGGTGGTAGGCGTCGAGCGAATTCTCCAGCTGCAGCTTCCAGTTGGCCCGGAAGGTGTAGGTCACCTGCCCGGGCACCAGTTCCACGCCGTGCGGCGACTGGTCGACCACCATGTCCAGAAACACCCGCGCATCCCCGAGATGCGCCTCCAGCGAGGGCCCGCCGGCCGCAAGGCTGGCGAAGAGGAAGCCACGGTACTCGCCGAAGCGCGGCACCGCGGCGAGATCATGCGCCTCCGCGTCGAAGGCGGGCGGGTAGGCGCCGGCCGCCTTTGCCTTGATGGCGACATTGCGGCCGTCGCTGCCGTAGGACCAGCTGTGGTAGGGGCACACATGGACGCGGCGGTTGCCGCGCGGCGCCACGCACACCATCGCGCCCTTGTGGCGGCAGCTGTTGAGGAAGCAGCCAAGCCGGCCCTCGGCATCGCGCATGACGATGAGCGGCGTCTCGCCGACGGCCACGGTGATGAAATCATGCGGGTTCGGCAATTGCGACGCGTGGCCCACGTACACCCAGCCGGCGTTGAAGATATGCCGCATCTCGAGCGCGAACACCGCCGGGTCGCGATAGGCGTCGCGATGGATGCGAAACACCCCGTCGCCGGGCCGATGGTCGATCAGCCCGGACACGTTCACGCCCATTGCGCCCCCTGGGTGCGGCGTGCCCGCGGCTGCGGCCGCGAAGCCGCCCGGCCGGACCGCGCCTCGATGGCGTACGGCGCGCTCGCCGCCGGGCGCTTCATTCCCGGTAGGAAGGATCGCGACGGTCGAGGTAGCGCAGCATGGCCGGCCATTCCATCAGCCCGAAGGGGCGGCGCACCTGCGGCTGGTACTGATGAAAGGTCTTCTCGGCCACCGCCGCCGGCGGCAGATGCAGTTCGGTGTTGCAGGCCATCGCATCGACCTGCGCGCGGCAGGCCATCTCGAACCAGTACATGCTGTTGAAGGCCTGCGCGACGTTGGGCCCCACCGCCAGCAGGCCGTGGTTGCGCAGGATCATCACCTCGGCGCCGCCAAGATCGCGCACCAGGCGCGCCTGCTCGTCGAGATCGATGGCCGGGCCTTCATAGTCGTGATAGGTGACGTTGCCGAAGCGCATTGCCGTTTGCGTGAGCGGCAAGAGGCCGCACTTGAGCGCCGAGACCGCCATGCCGGCGCGGCTGTGGGTGTGGATCACGCAGCCGACTTCGGGCAGCGCGGCATGCACCGCGCTGTGGATCACATAGCCGGCGCGGTTGATGCCGTACTCGCGGTGCGGGTTGAAGAGCACGTTGCCGGCCACATCGATGGTGATGAGGGAGGACGCGGTGATCTCCTCGTACATGTAGCCATAGGGGTTGATGAGAAAGCGCTCGCCGCCCCCGCCCGTGCCGTCGTGCGGCACCTTGGCGGTGATGTGGTTGTAGACCAGGTCGCTCATGCCGAACAGCGGCATGAGCCGGTAGCAGGCGGCCAGTTCGACGCGCGCCTGCCATTCCGCCTCGGAGACGGCGGCCTTGACGTCGCAGGTGAGGTCGGGAAACTTGGCGCCGAAGGCGGGGACTGGCTTGAGTTGTGCGGACATGGTCGTGGCGGTGCGATGCGGTTGGGGAATCAGGCGGTCTGGACGGGTGCGGCCGCCAGGCGCCAGAGCGAGGTGACTTCCGCCCGGCGCGCCGGCGCCAGCGGATCCGCGGCGTCGAAGGCCTTGGGATGGCGCGGCAAGATGTCGTGCTTCCGGATCACGGCAAGGCCGGCCGCGGCAAACCAGCCGGTGAGTTCTTCACGGCTGCGCAGGTGCAAGTGCTCGGCCAGGTCGGACAGCACCAGCCAGCCCTCGCCGCCGGGCGCGAGATGGTGCGCCAGGCCGGCAATGAAGGCGCGCAGCATGCGGCTCTCCGGGTCGTAGACCGCGCGCTCCAGCGGCGTGGCCGGCTTGCCCGGCAGCCACGGCGGGTTGCACACGATGAGGCTGGCGCGGCCGTCGGGGAACATGTCCGCCTGACGCACCTCCACCTTGTTGCGGTAGCCCAGGCGTGCCAGGTTGTCGCGCGCGCAGTCGAGCGCGCGCGGATCGCTGTCGGTGGCGATGATGCGCTTCACGCCGCGGCGCGCCAGCACCGCCGCAAGCACGCCGGTACCGGTGCCGATGTCGAAGGCCAGGTCGGTGACGGCAAGCGGCGCGCTGTCGACCAGGTCCACATATTCGCCGCGCACCGGCGCGAACACGCCGTAGTGCGGGTGGATGCGGTCGTCCAGCGCCGCCACCTCCACGCCCTTGCGCCGCCACTGGTGCGCGCCGACCGCGCCCAGCAGTTCGCGCAGCGAGGACACGTAGGGGGAATCGCAGGGCCCGCGCGCCTCGCTGCAGGCCTTGTGCAGGTCGGGCGCCCGGCGCAGCGGGATCGCATGGCCGGCATCGAAGGGAATCAGCAGCATGCCCAGGATGCGGGCGCGCTGCGCCTGGGCCATGCGGAACAGGTGGAAGGCTTCTTTCGGCGCGCCCCCCGCTTTCGGCAGGCCCTCCGTATTGCCGGCCCCGGCTGCCGGCGCATCGAACGGTCCGTCGGCCACCACCGCCCTGGCCGGCGCCGCCTTGCGCTGCATCCGGTTCGGCTTGGGGCCGTCCGGCTTGGCATCCACCCGCCGGGCGATGGCCTGCAGCAGGGCGCGCGCATTGTTGAAGTCGCCGCGCCACAGCATGGCCGTGCCTTCGCAGGCATAACGGTAGGCGCGATCGGCGTTCATGCGGTCATCTGCGACGATCACGCGCCTGGGCGGCGCGACGCCGGACTCGGAAAACCAGCGCGCCGAACGGGTTTCACCGCGCTCCGGCCAACTCACCATTGGTACTGAATGTTCCTGCGTGGTCATGCGAAGCTTTCGTCGGGCCCGAGCAGGCGCCATTTTCCTACCGGCAATTCGCCGAGCAGCACGCGGCCGATGCGCACGCGCTTCAACGCCACGACCTCCAGACCCACCGCCTCGCACATGCGGCGGATCTGCCGCTTGCGCCCTTCGCGCAGGATGAAGCGCAGCTGGTCCTCGTTCTGCCAACCGACCCGCGCGGGCTTCAATAGCTTGCCGTCGAGCGTGAGCCCGTGATTGAGCAGCTTCAGGCCCGCCTCGGGCAAGCGGCCGCCCCTGGTGTAGCGCACCCGCACCAGGTACTCCTTCTCGACCTCGGAATCCTCGCCGATCAGCTGCCTGGCGATGCGCCCGTCCTGGGTGAGGATGAGGAGACCGGTCGAATCGATATCCAGGCGCCCGGCGGGGGCGAAGCCGATCAGGTCGCGGCGCTGCACCTTGGCCGGCGCCGCGCCACCGAAGCCGCGCCATTGCGACTCCGGGGTCACCAGCACCACGGCGGGCTGGTAGCCGTCTTCGGCCTGGCCGCTCACATAGCCCACCGGCTTGTGCAAGAGCACCGTGAGGCGGCGCGCCTGCTCGGCCCGGGCGCGCTTCTCGATGGTGATCTTCTGCGCCGGCGACACCTTCTGGCCGAGGATGGCGACCACGCCATCGACCTTGACCCAGCCGCGCTCGATCCACTCGTCGGCCTCGCGCCGCGAGGCCAGGCCTTCCTCGCTCATGCGCTTGGACAGGCGCACCGGCGCGTCGGGCGCCGACCCGGGTTCGTCCGGCGCCACCACCGGTTTGATGAGCGGCGCGGCCGAGGTGTCGGTCGAAGCCAGGGTGCTGCGGCGGCGCCGCACCCCGCTCATGGGCATGCCCCGCTCATTGGTCTTGCTCCGCGGCCGTCGGCTGTACCGGCATGGCGCGCGGCGGCGCGGCCAGCATGGCCGCGCGCGTGGCCGGGGTTTCCAGGCTGATGCGGCCGAGCGCGCCGCTGCGGTAGTCGGTCAGCAGGGCCACGGCGGCCTTGTCGAAATCGAAGCCACCGCCCTTGACGCGGAAGGCGCGCTGCCTGGCCACCGCCTCGATCAGCGCGGTGCCGTCCATGCCGGCGGTATCGCAGTGGTAGCGTTTGGCCACCAGCGCCGGGTAGCGTTCCAGCAGGATCTCGCCCAGGAAGGTGGCGACTTCCTCGTCGATATAGGCATTCGGGCCGATGGCATGGCTGGCGGCCAGCATCAGGCCGTCAGCCGGGTGCTTGATCGCCGGCCACATCAGGCCCGGCGTGTCGAACAACACGGTGCGGTCCGGCAGGTTGTAGCGCTGCACCCGCTTGGTGACCGCGGGTTCGTCGCCCACGTTGGCGATGCGCCGCTTGATGAGCCCGTTGATCAGCGTTGACTTGCCGACGTTGGGAATGCCGATTACCAGAATGCGCACCGGCTTTTCCATGCCGCCGCGGTGCGGCACGAGCGACGCCGCCAGGCGCGTCACCTTGGCCACGTCCGCCGGTTTGGACACCGACAGCGACACCGCCCTGACCGCGCCGGTCCTGGCCTTCTTTGCCTCCTCCTCGAAGGTGCGCATCCACTGCGACGTGGCTTCGGGGTCGGCCAGGTCGGACTTGTTGAGGATCTTCAGCGCCGGCCGCTGGCGGTGTACCCGCAGGTCGGTGAGCATCGGGTTGCTGCTCGCTGCCGGCAGGCGCGCGTCAAGCACCTCGACGACGACGTCGATGTCGGCCATGGCCTCGGCCACC
>CANGUJ010000110.1 GCA_947456845.1 Burkholderiales bacterium
AATGCGCGCGCCGACCCCGCCGGCCAGCGCACATCCGCCAGCAGCGCGCCCGCGTCGTGCAGTGCGTGGACCGGCAGCCAGTCGCCGGCGTCGTGCAGAACGTCGCCGCGCATGCCGACGATCAGGCGTTCGCCGCGGCCGTCGACCAGGATCACCGAGTGGGACGACTTGCGCCCGCCGATGCGGCGCATGTTGGTGGCATCCACGCCGTGGCGCATGAAATCCTCGGCCATCGCATCGGCCACCGCGTCGTCGCCCGCCGGGCCCCAGAAATGCGCATCCGCGCCGAGATGTGCGAGCGCAACGGCGGCGTTGGCGGCCATGCCGCCGCCGAGCTCGAAGTAGGCGGTCGCCGCGATTTTCGCCGGCAGTTGGGCGATGCGCTCGACCCGGAAGACCCGGTCGAAGGCGGTGTGGCCCACACAAATGACGCGCATCGACCGATTATCGGCGACCTGCGTTGTCCGCCGCAAGGCGTCCCGCGCCCGACTCGCGCGCCCGCGTCGTCTGCCGGGCTGCGTACACGTCTGCGGCGGTCGATTCGGGTAAAGTCCCGCATCCCATACCGGTTTCGCCGCTGGCGAAGTGTCGTGCGCCCCATCCGCCTATTGATTATCCTCACCGTCGCGTTCCGCTTCGGCCTCGACGAGTTTTTCATGGGGGCGGCCAAGGCGGGTTGGGTCAAGACGCTGTATCGGGTGCTGTTCTCATGGCGCAAGTTCGATTCCCCGCGCGGCGAACGTCTGCGCCTCGCGCTGGAAAACCTGGGGCCGATTTTCGTCAAGTTCGGGCAGCTTCTGTCGACGCGCCGCGACCTGATGCCCGAGGACATTGCCGACGAACTGGCGCGGCTGCAGGATCGCGTGCCTCCGTTCGATCCTGCGCTCGCCGAGCGCCAGATCGAACTGGCCTTCGGCAAGAAGCCCGCCGACCTGTTCCGCGTGTTCGAGCGCGAACCGGTCGCCTCGGCGTCGATCGCGCAGGTGCACTTCGCCGTCCTGCATGACGGTCGCGAGGTCGCCGTCAAGGTGCTGCGGCCGAACATGCTGCAGGTGATCGAGAGCGATCTCGATCTGATGCGCATCGCCGCCGGACTGGTGGAGCGCCTGTGGGCCGACGGCAAGCGCCTCAAGCCGCGCGAAGTGGTGGCGGAGTTCGACGTTTACCTGCACGACGAGCTCGATCTGGTGCGTGAGGCCGCCAATGCCAGCCAGTTGCGGCGCAATTTCGCACCCGGCACCCCGCGCGGCCAGCTGCTGATGGTGCCCGAGATGCACTGGGAGTACGTCTCGAATTCGGTCATGACCATGGAGCGCATGAAGGGCATCCCGATCAGCCAGATCGAACGCCTCAAGGCGGCCGGCGTGGACCTGCAAAAACTGTCGCGCGACGGCGTGGAAATATTTTTCTCGCAGGTGTTTTCCGACGGGTTCTTCCATGCCGACATGCATCCGGGCAACATTTATGTGAGCGATGATCCGGCCACGCTCGGGCGCTACATCGCGCTCGATTTCGGTATCGTCGGCACCTTGTCGGAGTTCGACAAGGACTATTTGGCGCAGAATTTCCTCGCCTTTTTCAACCGCGACTACCATCGGGTGGCGGTGCTGCATGTCGAGTCGGGCTGGGTGCCCCGCGATACCAACATCGAGGCGCTCGAAGGCGCCGTGCGGGCCTGCTGCGAACCGCATTTCGACCGGCCCCTAAGGGAGATTTCGCTCGGCCAGGTGCTGTTGCGGCTGTTCCAGACCTCGCGCCGCTTCAATGTCGAGATCCAGCCGCAACTGGTGCTGCTGCAGAAAACCCTGCTCAACATCGAAGGCCTCGGGCGTGAACTCGACCCCGATCTGGACCTGTGGAAGACCGCCAAGCCCTATCTGGAAAAGTGGATGCACAAGCAAGTGGGCTGGGAGGGTTTCCTGGGCAATGCCACCCGTGAGGCGCCGCACCTGGCAAAGATGCTGCCGCAATGGCCGCGGCTGATCACCCAGGCGCTCGAGCGTGCCGCGCATGGCGCGCCGGAACAGGCCGCGCTGCGCGCCCTGACCGAGGCGGTGGACCGGCAACGCCGGCAGGTGCGCGCGCTGGCCGCGGCAGTGACTTTGCTCGCGGCCGCCCTGCTGTCCTGGGCGCTCTGGCTCTGGCGCCACTAGGACGGGAGCATGCCGGCAGGTTAGCGACGCGCCCGGGGGATTCGCTGCCCCGCGGCCGCGGGCCTGCCTGCTCCCCGAAGGCGGCCCGACCGCCGGGCAGACAGGGCGTGCTGGCCGATGTCCCGGCAACCGGCAGCCGCTTGCCCGACGCCGGCGGTGGGTTTCGCGCCCGCCAGAGGCTCCCTATAATTGAAGGGTTCTTTTGCTGCCTTCTCGGCTCGGAGACCCCTCATGCTCATTGGTTTCGTCACGCTTTATCTGCTGGCATCAATCAGCGTCGGGTTGTATGCGGCGACGCGGGTGCATACTGCCAAGGACTTCGCGGTCGCGGGCCGCAGCCTGCCCTTGCCGGTGGTCACCGCAACCGTGTTCGCCACATGGTTCGGCGCCGAGACGGTTCTCGGTGTATCGGCCACCTTCGTGCGCGACGGGCTCGGTGGCGTTGTTGCCGACCCGTTCGGCGCGTCCATGTGCCTGATCCTGGCGGGGCTGTTCTTCGCTCCGCGCCTGTACCGCATGGGTTTGCTCACCATCGGCGACTATTACCGGGTGCGCTACAACCGCACCGTCGAAGTCGTCACCTCGATCGCCATCGTGATTTCCTATCTGGGCTGGGTGGCAGCCCAGATCAAGGCGCTGGGTCTGGTATTCAACATCGTCACCGGCGGCGCCATCAGCAATGAATGGGGCATGGTGCTGGGGGCGGCGATCGTGCTTACCTACACGACATTCGGCGGCATGTTCGCGGTTGCATTCCTGGATTTTCTCCAGATGATGGTGGTGATGTGTGGGCTGTTGTTCATCGCCTGGTTCATCAGCGGCTTGACGGGGGGCGTCGGGGCGGTGGTGGCGCATGCCAGCGAGGCCGGCAAGCTGCAGTTTTTCCCGAGTGGGGGCGGCTATCATGCCTGGGTGCCGTTCATCGGCGCATGGCTGACGATGATGCTGGGTTCCATCCCGCAACAGGACGTTTTCCAGCGCATCACCTCGGCCAAGAACGAGAAGACCGCGGTGCGCGGGTCGGTACTGGGCGGCTCGATCTATTTCGCCTTCGCCTTTGTGCCCATGTTCCTCGCCTACGCCGCGACCATGGTCGACCCGGCGAAGTTCGGCGGGCTGGTCGAGACCGATTCCCAACTGGTGTTGCCCACCCTGATACTCACCCATACCCCGGTTTTTGCCCAGGTGATCTTCTTTGGCGCCTTGCTCTCGGCCATCATGAGTTGTTCTTCGGCCACGCTGCTGGCGCCCTCGGTGGCGTTTTCGGAAAACATCGTGCGGGGTTTCTATCCGAAGATGTCGGACCGGCAGTTCCTGCTGGTGATGCGCTTTTCCCTGATCGGCTTCGCGCTCATCGTGCTTTTCGTGGCCTTGAATAGCAAGCTCACGATCTTCCAGATGGTCGAAAGCGCGTACAAGGTCACCCTGGTGACGGCGTTCGTGCCGCTCGCCTTCGGCCTGTACTGGCAGCGCGCGACCACCCAAGGCGCCTACTTCGCGATGGGGGCGGGGTTAGGCGTGTGGCTGACCGCAGAAATCTTCATCCAGAGCGAGGTGTGGCCGGCGCAGATCCTGGGATTCGTGGCGGCGATCGCCGGCATGATCGTGGGGTCGCTGATTCCGCAGAAAATTCGCCACGCGCCGATGCCGCACCATAATGCCGAGGGGGCAGGGCATCAGGCGCAGTCTTGAAGCGGGCGACAGGCAGAAAAAAAGCCCGCCGTGGGCGGGCTTTTTCATTCTTGCGCGTGGATCAGGGCTCCACGTAGGGCGTAATCACCGTCCACTTGCCGTCCTTGATCTGTGACAGGCGGGACTTGTTCGAGCCCAGATGCTTGGTGGGCGTGTAGGTCATCTGGTCGGCGCCGAACATGTCCGGCGGGATGGTCAGCGAATCCATGGCCTTGATGAAGGCATCGGTCGTGAGATTCTTGCCGGCCTTGGTCAGGGCGGCAATCACGCCGTCCATGATGCCGTAGCCGTAGGCCGAGAACACGTCCGGGTCTTCATTGAACTTGGTCTTGTACTTGTTGGCCCAGAAGCGCACGTTCTGCGAAGCGTCGTCCAGGTAGGGATGGGCGGCGGTGTGAGCGGCTATGTAGCCGTTCATCGCCGGGCCGCCGAGGCGGTGGATCAGATGGGTATAGGACGCGGAGGTGCCTACGAACTCCGCGCTGAGTCCGGTCTTGCGAGCTTCGGCGATGGTGCCGACGGTTTCGCGGATGATGGTGCCCATCACGATCGTGTCGCAACCCGAGCCCTTCATCTTGGCCACCT
The DNA here is from genome assembly GCA_947456845.1 of Burkholderiales bacterium. GTDB lineage: Bacteria > Pseudomonadota > Gammaproteobacteria > Burkholderiales > JAEUOS01 > JAEUOS01. Next base: position 4,431 of record CANGUJ010000110.1, read on the forward strand.
GAGAGGAAAAATCGGTGGAACCGCGCTTGTAGCTGGTCTTCTCGACCAGCGACTTGCCCACCTCCTTGAGCCCCGCTTCGGCGCCCGAGAGCACCTCGCCGCCGAAATCGTCATCCTGGTAGATGATGCACCACTTGCGGTCCGCCTTGACCTTGTTGAGATGCTTGATGCCGGAGCGCACCTGGTCGTAATAGGTGGCGGCGAACGAGTATTTGAGCTTGTGCAGCGGCTCGTACATCTGGCGCGCTGCGGTCAGCGGGAAGAGGTGCGGTATGTTCTTCTCGAAGAAGATCGGCATGGTCGCCATGGCGATTGGCGTACCGATGTTGCCGGCGGTGAGGAAGATCTTGTCGCGCTGGGCGAGCTTTTGCGCAGCCAGCACTGCCTTTTTGGGGTCGTAGCCGGAATCCTCGGTGATCAGGCGGATCCTGCGGCCGTGGATGCCGCCCTGTTCGTTCAATTCGTCGGCGCGCAATTGCATGCCGTTGCGCGCGGATTTGCCGAAAGCCGCGATGGGGCCCGACAAGTCCTGGATGGTGCCGACCAGGATCTCGTCTTTGGTGACGCCCTGGGTCTGGGCATGGGCCTGTGCGGCGAAGCCACCGCACAGGGCGAGGGCGAGGCTGAGGGTGGCCAATCTGGCCTTGAGCGGGGCTCTCATGTCTGTCTCCGAGTTGGTGATGTGATGTTGCGAAACGGATGGATGCGGGATCGCCGCGTCAGGCGGCCTTGGCCGAATACATGGATTCGATCAGGTCGCGATACTTCTCGCCGACGAGCTTGCGCTTGAGCTTCATGGTCGGCGTGAGTTCCTCGTCTTCGGGGGTCAGCTTGTTCTCGATCAGGCGGAACTGCTTGATTTGCTCCACCCGTGCGAACATGCGGTTGACCTTTTCGATTTCCTCGCCGATCAGCTTGACCACTTCCGGCCGGCGCGTCAGGCTCCTGTAGTCCGAGAAGGGAATCGAGCGTTCCTGCGCCCACTGCTCGACGTTTTCATGGTCGATCATCACCAGGCAGGAGAGGTAGGCGCGCTTGTCGCCTATGACCACCGCATCGGTGATGTAGGGCGAGAACTTGAGTTGGTTCTCGAACTCGGAAGGCGTGATGTTCTTGCCTCCCGCGGTGATGATGATGTCCTTCATGCGGTCGGTGATGTAGAAATAGCCGTCGGCGTCGACCCGTCCGACGTCGCCGGTGTGCAGCCAGCCGTCCACGATGGTCTCCGCCGTCTTGTCGGGCAGGTTGAGGTAGCCCATGAAGACGCTGTCGCCGCGCACCAGCAGTTCGCCTTCGTGGGAAACCTTCACTTCCGCATGGCGTGTGGCGATACCGATCGACCCCGGCTTGATGCGCTCCAGCGGATTGGAGGTCACCGCGCCGCAGCTTTCGGTCATGCCCCACACTTCCACCATGTTGAGTCCGAGCGCCATATACCAGCGCACCAGGTCGGGGGAGATCGGCGCAGCCCCGGTCAGGAGAATGCGTGCGCGATGCACGCCGATCATGCGGCGGATGTTGTCAAGCACCAGGAAACGCGCGGCGCTGAAAGCGAATGCCAGCGCGGCCGGAACCGGCTTGCCCTCTTCGATCATGCGGGCGCGCCGCATGCCCACGCCGATGGCCCATGCGTAGGCCATCTGCTGCAGCCGCGTCGACTCGCGGATGCGGATCAGCACGCCCGAATAGAATTTCTCCCACACCCTCGGCACCGCTGTGAAAGTAGTGGGCTGGATCTCGCGCACGTTCTCCGGCACGGTGTCGGGATTCTCGACGAAATTGATGATGCTGCCGGTGAGGATGGGAAAGTACTCGCCACCCATGCGCTCGGCGATATGGCACAGCGGAAGGAAGGCCATGCGTTCGTCGGCTTCCGTTTGCGGTGCGAATTCGTTGTAGGCGTGGCAGGTACGGATGATGTTGCGATGGGAGATCATCGCGCCCTTGGGCTTGCCGGTGGTGCCCGAGGTGTAGACCAGGATGGCCAGATCCGCCGGTTTGCGCGAGTCGATCCGTTGCCCGAGTTGCCCGGGATGGTTAGCGTGATGCACCCGGCCGATGCGGCGCAACTCGTCCAGGCTCATCACCTGCGGATCGTCGAGCTCGCGCAGTCCCTCCATATCGAACACGATGATCTTGCGCAGCATCGGCAGGCGCGCGCGCACCTCGAGCGCCTTGTCTAGCTGCTCGTCGTCCTCGACAAAAAGGAACACGGTGGACGAGTCCGCGCAGAGATACTCAACCTGGGGCGCTGCGTCGGTCGGGTAGATGCCGTTGACTACCCCGCCCGCCGTGATGGCGCCGAGGTCGGCGTAGACCCACTCGCGATTGGTGTTCGAGAGCACCGAGGCGACTTCGCCCGGTTGGTAACCGAGCGCCACCAACCCCATCGCGACTTCGCGCACGATGTCGCCGAGTTCGGTCCAGGAAAGCGGCTTCCAGATGCCGAAGTCTTTTTGCCTGAGCACGACCCGAGGCCCGCGGCGCGCCACGCCGTCCCAGAACATGCGCGCCACCGTGTCGCCCCGGGCCAGGCCTGTGCCGGCAGGCGCGGTCTGGTCGAATGCGGTCACGGCCTGTCTGAACCCGAACATGCAAGTCTCCTGAAGCCACACATGGCCGGCCCCGTCGTGCGCGGTCCGCCCACGTGTGAGCGCGTACTGGCGCGGAGGATTTTGTCTCGTTCCAGCCATGCGCGCAAGGTAGAACCCCGGCGCCTCGAAATTTTTCGGGAAAACCCCTAGGGCGGAACACCTGCTGGAATGGCTCGTGCGGGCCGATTGGCGCGCCTTACCTATAGGACGCCGCGGTCGTCTGTACCAGGGCCAGCAATTCAGCGCCGTATCGCTCGAGCTTTTTCGCGCCGACGCCGCTGATACCGGCGAGCGCGTCGAGATCTTCCGGCGCCCGTGACGCGATTTCCATCAGCGTGGCATCGTGGAAGATCACATAGGCGGGCACGCCGTGTGCCTGTGCGGTATCGCGGCGCCAGGCGCGCAGCGCATCCAGCATGGTGGCGGCTGGTGTACCGCCGGGCGGCGCCGCAGGCGAACCGGTTGCCCGGCCGCGCTTCGCGCCGCCACTCGCCCGCGCGGCGGCCTCCCGTAAGGCGACCGGGAGGTCTCCCTTGAGAACGGCGCGGGCCGAGGCGGTAAGCCGCAGCGCGCCGAAGGCCTCTGCCTCGGCAGTCAGGTGCCCGCTGGCAACCAGATGCCGGAACAGGGCGCGCCATTGCCGGTCGCTCATATCGACGCCGATGCCGAATGTCTTGAGCTCGTCATGTCCGAGTTGGCGTACGCGCTCGGTGGATTGCCCGCGCAGGATATCGATCAGATGTCCCGCACCGAAGCGCTGGCCGGTGCGGTAGACCGCGGACAAGGCTTTCCGGGCTGCCTCGGTGGCATCGACGACGGTGGGCGGATGCAGGCAGTTGTCGCAGTTGCCGCACGGCTCGGCCCACTCGCCGAAATAGGCCAGCAGGCGGACCCGGCGACATTCGGCGGTTTCGGCCAGGCCCACGAGCGCGTCGAGTTTGTTGCGCGAAATACGCTTGAACTCCTCGTCGGCGTCGGACTCGTCGATCATGCGGCGCTGTTGCACGACGTCGGCCAGGCCGTAGGCCATCCAGGCGTTGGCCGCCGCGCCGTCTCGGCCGGCGCGGCCGGTTTCCTGGTAATAGGCCTCGATGCTCTTGGGCAGGTCCAGATGGGCCACAAAGCGCACGTCGGGCTTGTCGATGCCCATGCCGAACGCGATGGTCGCCGTCATGACGATTCCTTCGCCATCGACGAAGCGGCGCTGATGCTGCGCGCGGATCCCGGCGTCGAGACCTGCGTGGTAGGGAAGCGCGGGGATCCCGTGCGAGGAAAGCCATGCCGCGGTCTCCTCTACCTTCTTACGGGACAGGCAGTAGACGATGCCGCAGTCGCCCGGGTGTTCCTGCCTGAGGAAGCGCAGTAGTTGTTCGCGCGCGTTATCCTTCTCGACAATCGCATAGCGGATATTGGGCCGGTCGAAGCTTTCTATGAATACACGTGCTTTAGCAAGGCTCAGGCGTTCTATGATTTCGCGCCGGGTCAGTTCGTCGGCCGTGGCCGTCAGCGCGATCCGCGGCACCGCCGGGAAGCGTTCGTGGAGCACGGCCAGCTCGATGTACTCCGGGCGGAAATCATGGCCCCATTGCGATACGCAGTGGGCTTCGTCGATGGCGAAAAGCGCGATCTGCGTCCGTTCCAGCAACGCCTGGAAGCGCGGCGTGACCAGGCGTTCCGGCGCCACGTAGAGCACGTCGAGTTCACCCCCGGCGAAGGCGCGCTCAACGCCCAGCGCGGCCGCGGCGTCCAGCGTTGAATTCAGTACCGCCGCGCGAACGCCGGCTTCTGAGAGGGCGGCGACCTGGTCGGCCATCAGGGCGATCAGCGGCGAGACGACCACGCCGCAGCCCGGCCGCATCAGCGCCGGAATCTGATAGCAGAGTGACTTGCCGCCCCCGGTGGGCATGAGTACCAGGGCGTCCCCGCCGGCGGCGACATGATCGACGATGTCGCCCTGGTTGCCGCGAAATCGCGGATAGCCGAAGACTTCATTGAGAATGGCGAGTGGGTTCATGCCGGCATTCTAGATCTCGGCCCAGGAAAGCTTCTCGGGGCGCAACACTGCGGAAGGCATGCGTTGTGCTGTTGCGAAGAAACAACAGCATGAGGCATACATGGTGCCTCCCGTGGCCTTTTTCTTGGGACCGGGTCGCCCCAGCCCGGTTGTGCCGGTGATTTATGTCGCGCGGCTTCGCGACTCAATCATGCCGGAGACTTGACCGTGCCCGGAAAAACAACGATACTTTGAGGTTCGCTTCGGTGGGGTGGCCGAGTGGTTAATGGCAGCAGACTGTAAATCTGCCCTCTAACGAGTACGCTGGTTCGAATCCAGCCCCCACCACCAACGCGATCAGAATGCGGTGGTTTCGCGCGGGTGACGGCGGCGCGAGTTGGGTTTGCGGGTGTAGCTCAATGGTAGAGCAGAAGCCTTCCAAGCTTACGACGAGGGTTCGATTCCCTTCACCCGCTCCATGTTGTGATGCGCTGTTTCGTGATGTTGTCAGTTTTCGGTGTTGGGTTGTGTTGTGCAGCGATGTATGCCGAGCCAACATTGTGTCGTGCGCCGCAGGCGCCTGGCGGCAGTGCAGGGCCGGGCGGTGGGGACTTGAGGGTCTGGAAGTTGTGTTAAGCCCATGTAGCTCAGTGGCAGAGCACTCCCTTGGTAAGGGAGAGGTCACGTGTTCAATCCACGTCATGGGCACCATCTAAATTCGCGGGATGATCGGCGGCGGCCGGGGGTCTTGGGTATTTCCGCCGCGGGTCGGTCCGGTTCAATGTGTAATCTGGAATTTTTCGGGTAGGGGATCATGGCCAAGGGCAAGTTTGAGCGTACGAAGCCGCACGTTAATGTGGGGACGATAGGACACGTGGACCACGGGAAGACGACGCTGACGGCGGCGATCACGACGGTGCTGTCGTCGAAGTTTGGCGGCGAGGCGAAGGCGT
>CANGUJ010000111.1 GCA_947456845.1 Burkholderiales bacterium
CACCATGTGCCCGGCGCGGGTGACGAACATGGCGCGCTGCGGCAACTGCGCGCGGCGCGCGAAAGCCTCATCGACCGCATCGACGGCATACATCCCGCCCAGCCATTCGCCGAGCAGGCCGCGCAGGTTGGCATCGTCGATGCGCACCCGCTCGATGAGCGGGACAAAGCCCGCCGGCGCCTCGGCGGGGGCCTGCACCGAGTCGACGGTGACGAAGGCCAGCTTGGCCGGCGGCGGTTCGGCGAAGAATGCCTTGACCCAGTCGAGGTTGCGGATTTCCAGTGCGGACAGGCGCTCGCGCAGCACCGCCTCGATCGCGGTTTCCCAGCCGGCTTCCACATGCAGGCGTTGCCAGATGCGCGGCAATCCGGCGAGCTCATGCTTTTCCAGCCAGGGCTGCAGCTTGCCGCTGCGCTGCACTTTTTCCTGCAATTCCTTGAGCGCGGAAATCCGCGCCTCCAGCTCATGCGCCTCGCGGGTCTGGGCCTGTAGCGCGGCCTGCGCCGCATCACGCTCGGCCGTAATGCCCGGCAACGAGGCTTCCAGCGCGGCCAACTGTTCCTCCCGTTCGGCGGTTTCGGCTTCGCGGCGCGCCAGTTCCTCGCTCTTGCGGCCGATCGCTGCCTCGTCGGGGCGGTTCAGGCCGTTCTGTTCCATGCGCAGGCGGTCGCGGCGCGACACCAGCGCCTCCAGGGCGCGCTGCGCATTGCCCTGATGCACGCCCTCCACCTGGAGTTGCTGCTCGGTCTGCATGACCTCCGCGCGCGCGGCGGCGAGCCTCTCCTGGGCACCGCGCGCGGCGGCCTCCGCGTCCGGCAGGCGCTCGGCGTGCTCGGCGGCGATGGCGCTGCTTTCCTCGGCACTGATCCCGGCGGCCTCGGCCTCGGCGGTCCAGTGGACGATATCGGTCTGCGCCTGCCCGAGCTGCTGGGCCCAGGTTTCATTCTGCCCGGCCAGTTGCGTGAGCTGGTTGGCCAGGCGGGTGCGCGCATCGACGATCGAACGGATTTCAGCCTCGAGGCGACTGACTTCCGCGTTGGCGCCGTACAGATCGCCCTGGGCCGCGTGCAGGCGATCGCCGGCCGCATAGTGCGCCGCGCGCATCTCCTCGACCTGCTTTTCGAAGTTGCGCAGCGCCGCGGTCTCGGACTCGAGTTCGTTGACCGCCCGCTCGACCTCGCGCGCGTGCCGCTCCTGCTCCTGCGCCGCCTCGGACTTCTTGAGCAGCCACAGCAGGTGCTGCTTTTCGGTGTGTTCAGCCGTCAGGGCGCGATAGGCTTGGGCCACCTTGGCCTGCTCTTCGAGCTTGGCCAGCTGCAGGGTGAGTTCCTGGCGGATGTCCTCCACCCGCACCAGGTTTTCGCGGCTGCCGCTCAGGCGCGCCTCGGTTTCCTTGCGCCGCTCCTTGTACTTCGATACCCCGGCGGCCTCTTCGAGGAAAACGCGCAACTCCTCTGGCTTGGCCTCGATCACCCGCGAGATCATGCCCTGCTCGATGATGGCGTAGGCGCGCGCGCCCAGGCCGGTGCCCAGGAAGATGTCCTGGATGTCGCGTCGCCTGACCTGCTGGTTGTTGATGAAGTAGCTCGATTCACCCTGCCGCGTGAGGACGCGCTTGACGGCGATTTCCGCGTATTGTCCCCACTGCCCCATCCCGGCATGGGGCGGCGCGAGCGTGTTGTCGAATACCAGTTCGACGCTTGCGCGGGCGACGGGCTTCCGGTTGGCCGAGCCGTTGAAGATGACGTCCTGCATGGATTCGCCGCGCAGGGCCGACGCCTTGGATTCACCCAGCACCCAGCGCACGGCATCGATGATGTTCGACTTGCCGCAGCCGTTGGGACCGACGATGCCCACCAGTTGCCCCGGCACCGCCACGTTGGTAGCGTCGACGAAGGACTTGAAGCCGGCGAGTTTGATGGAGGTAAGACGCACGATGCGGAGTCGATTTCGGTGTGGCCGCCCGCCGGCTGCCAGGCGCTAATGAGGACGAGCGAAGGAGCCTCATATAATAGCACCCAGACCAGAGGCAATTCGCCCTTGACAAAGCCCGCCAGATGCCTTCCAAGCCGACCAAGAAGCTCGATACCTTCCCCAACCCCGCCCCGGGCCGTGACTTCCACATCCACATGCAGATTCCGGAGTTCACCTGCTTGTGCCCCCTGACCGGCCAGCCGGATTTCGCGACCCTGATCATCGACTACGTGCCGGACCGCAGGTGCGTCGAGCTGAAAAGCCTGAAGCTGTACGCCTGGAGCTACCGCAACGAGGGCGCCTTCCACGAGAAGGTGACCAACGCGATCCTCGACGACATCGTCACGGCGATCGCGCCGCGCTACATGCGCCTGACCGCCAAGTGGTACGTGCGCGGCGGCATTTTCACCAACGTGGTGGCAGAGCACCGCAAGAAGGGCTGGAAACCCGCCCCGCGCGTCGACCTGACGCAGTTCGAGGCCGAATCCGGTACGCGCGGCTAGGCCGCGCGTCCGCCGAACCGTGCCGTCTAGGCACGCGGGTCCTGCCGGTAATAGCGTGCCAGCAGCCGATAGAGTTCCGGAAACGCACCGGAGACGTCGCGCGGAGCGGTGAAGAAGGCCTCGGACAGCACGGCGAAGAATTCGACCGGGTTTTCCGCCGCATACGGATCGATGACGGGCATGTCCTCCTGGGCCGCCCCGCGCCTCTCCCAGCGCAGCACTTCCGCCGAGAACGCGGCATGCGCGCCGGCCAGCGCGCCGGCGAAGGCGCGGCCGTCGATGTCGCCATGGAATGCCGGGAGAAAGGGCGGAACGCCGGTGGCCTCGCCCTTGAGCATATCGATCTTGTGGGCGAATTCGTGGATAACCACGTTGTAGGCCGGCGCTTCCTCCGACCCGGCCAGGGTCACGTCCTCCCATGAGAGCACCACGGGACCGCCGGGCATGGCCTCGCCGGAAATCACCTCGTCGTACTCGTGCATGACGCCGTCTTCGTCCATCACCGCACGCCTGGCCAACACCTCGCCCCGGTAGACCACCACCCCGCGCCAGCCGGCGTACAGGGAAAGGTCGAGGTTCAAGACCGGCAGGCAGGCCTGTGCGGCGATTTCGAGCTGGGTCTGCAGGGACATGTCGAAATCGCCCGCGGCGGCGAATTCCTTCTCGGCGCAGAACAGCGACACGAGCTCGCGCAGGCGTCCGCGCTCGGCGGCGTCGAGCCGGTCGAAAAACGGATAGGGCGCGAGCGCCGCCGCCCAAGCCGCGTCCGGGAATGCGTAGCGCTCGAGGATGCGTGCGCGCCGCCAGGCGGAAAAACGTGCGAACAACTTCATCGGCGCGGCCAGTTCGCCAATCCGAGGCCGGCCAGGACCAGCGCGAAGCCCACGGCATGGTAGGCCTCGGGCCGTTCCCCCAGGATAAGTGCCGAGAGCACGCTCCCGAAGACCGGAATCAGGTACAGGAACACGCCGGTGCGCTGGGGGCCCAGGGCGGCCACGCCGCGGCTCCACAGCAGATAGCACAGCACCGACGGGCCCGCGCCCATGTAGACGAAACCCCACAGCACCGTGGGCGAGAAAGATGCCCCGCGGGTGCCCAGTTCCCAGGCTGCCGGCGCAATCAGAAGCATGACCGCGCCGGCGGCCAGCACAGTGACGAATGAGGTCACATGGATGGCGACCGGCCGCATCTTGATGATGATGGTGTAGACCGCCCACGACAGCATGGCGATGCAGACGATCAGGTCGCCGTGGTTGAACGACAGGCTGGCCAGGCGACCCGGTTCGCCGGCGATGATGATCCAGAACGCGCCTATGAAAGAAACGATCAGGCCGGCGACCTGGCCGCGGCTCAGGCGCTCGCGCAGCACCAGCCATGCCAGGCCCATGATGAAGAAAGGCACCGCGGCATTGAGCAGCATCGCGTTGACCGCCGTCGTTTGCGCCACGCCCGCGTAGGACAGCGCGTTGTGGCCGCCCGCGCCGGTGATCGAAAGCAGCATCAGGACGCCGAGATTGGCGCGGATGACCGGCCAGTCGGTCCTGAGGTGGTTCCAGGCCAGGGGCAGGATGAAGAGAAGCGCGGCGACCCAGCGCCCGAGCGCCATCGTGCAGGGCCCCGAATCGTGCCGGATGGCCCGCGCCAGCACCCAGTTGACCGCCCACAGGAGGCTGGTCAGGGTGAGAAAGACATAGGGGGACTTGAGGTGGCGTAACAAAGAGGGCCCGGGCGGAATCGAGGCGATGCAGCACAGACGAAGCGTCAGATTATAGGCGGCGCCCGCCGCACTAAAATGCGGCCATCATGATCGAGGTTACGAACTCGGCCGCGTTGCCGGCCACGCTCCCGCTCACGGCGGCAAATGACGCCGCCACGCCAGACGCGGGCCCGGCGGCCGAGCGCCTGGCGGGCGAGATCTACGGCGATCGCCTGCTCGGCACCGGTGAGAGCGCTTTCGCGCACGCGGCGGCGGTGGCTTCGCTGCTGCGGGAACTGCGCGTCGACGACGAGGCGGTGGCGGCGGGCTGGCTGTTCGCGGTGCCCCATTTCGCCGACGCCTGGCAGGAGCGCGTGCGGCCGCGCTTCGGCGAACCGGTCGTCCAGATGCTCGAAGGCCTGGGTCGGCTGCACAAGCTGCGCGACGTGACCCGGGCGGCGGCGCGCGGCGGCGAGGCACCGGGGCAGACCGAGACGCTGCGCAAGATGCTGCTGGCGATGGTCGCCGATGTGCGGGTGGTGCTGATTCGCCTCGCCTCGCGGCTGGCCACCCTGCGGCACGTCGCGCGCGAATCCGGCCATCCGCAAGCCGAGGCAATGGGACGCGAAACCCTGGAGTTCTACGCGCCGCTGGCCAACCGGCTCGGCATCTGGCAGCTCAAGTGGGAACTCGAGGATCTCGCCTTCCGCCTCACCAACCCGGATACCTATCGCGAGATCGCCGCCATGCTGGCCGCCCGGCGCGCCGCGCGCGAAGGCTATATCGCCGCCGCCATTGGCGCGCTGCGCGAGGAATTGCGGCGCGCCGATGTTCGCGCCGAGGTCATCGGCCGCCCCAAGCACATCTTCAGCATCTGGAACAAGATGCGCCAGAAGTCGCTCTCGTTCGACGCGCTGCACGACGTGCGGGCGCTGCGCGTGCTGGTCGACGACGTCAAGGATTGCTACGCCGCCCTGGGGGTGGTGCACAACCTGTGGCAGCCCATCCCGAAGGAGTTCGACGATTACATCTCGCGCCCGAAGGGCAATGACTATCGCTCGCTGCACACCGCAGTGGTGGGGCCGGATGACCTGGCCATCGAGGTGCAGATCCGCACCCACGAGATGCACCGCAACGCGGAATTCGGCGTTGCCGCGCACTGGCGCTACAAGGAGGCCGGCGTGCGCGACGCCTCGCAGTCGGTCAGGAGCGCGGGCAGCTTCGACGCCAAGGTCGCCTACCTGCGCCAACTGCTCAACTGGCGCGATGACGTCGCCGGCATGCCGCCGCCCGGCCAGGCCGGCGCACCGGACTGGCGCCAGGCCACGCTCAGGGCGCGCCTGGACGACACCATCTACGTGTTGACGCCGCAGGGCCGGGTCGTCGACCTGCCGCAGGGCGCGACCGCGGTCGATTTCGCCTACCACCTGCACTCCGACCTGGGCCACCGCTGCCGCGGCGCCAAGGTCGACGGGCTGATGGTGCCGCTCAACACGCCGCTGGCCACCGGCCAGCGGGTCGAAATCATTGCCGCCAAGATCGGCGCGCCCTCGCGGGACTGGCTCAACCCGGCGCTGGGCTACCTGGCGAGCAACCGCGCCCGAGCCAAGGTGCGCCAGTGGTTCAGCGCGCGGGAAGCCGCCGAGACCATCGCCCAGGGACGCGCGCTGGTCGAGCGCGAACTGCAGCGCATCGGGCGCACGGGCGCCAGCCTGGAGCAACTCGCCGGCCTGACCGGCTTCGCGACGGCTGACGAGATGTTCAGCGCGGCCGCGCGCGGAGAATTGAGCCTGCGCAACATCGCGGCCGCGTTCGAGACCGCCCCGACGACGGCGCCCGACGAGACCCTCGCGCCGCGCAAGAGCCGCATCGAATCCTCCGCATCGCGTGGCATCCTCATCGTCGGCGTCGACCGCTTGATGACGCAGCTTGCGCGCTGCTGCAAGCCGGCGCCGCCCGACGCGATCTGCGGTTTCGTGGCGCGCGGCAAGGGCGTTTCCATCCATCGCGAGGACTGCGGCAACTTCGCGCACCTGCGCGCTCGCAACCCGGAACGTGTCATAGAAACCCGCTGGGGCGATACGCAGGACGGCCTTTTCGCGGTGGATGTGGAGATCGAGGCGAACGACCGCTCCGGATTGCTGCGCGACATCGGCGAGGTGTTCTCGCGCGAAAAGGCCAATGTCACCGCATCGCGCACCGCGACCCGCCGGCAACTGGCGCGCATGGCGTTCACCATCGAGATCGCCAGCCTGGCGGTGCTGGCGCGCACACTGGACGCCCTGCGCGAGGTCAGGGGCGTGGTGTCGGCCAGGCGGGCATGAGCGCGCGGCCCGCAGGGCTTGCTAGCCTGCGCGGGAGCCTTGGACAAGCGGCGGGATTGCGGATATACTATGAGGCTTGCTGGCGCGTAGCTCAGCTGGTTAGAGCACCACCTTGACATGGTGGGGGTCGTTGGTTCGAGTCCAATCGCGCCAACCAGCATTCACCAAAGGTAATCGTCGGACGAGATGTGATGAAAGCGAGCGTTATGACACCGCTGACTTGCACGGGGCACAACTGATCCTAGTTGCGCGCGTCCGCGTGTTTTTCCAGAAAGGCGTGGCGCCGTCGGTCCCACGCCTTTTTGTTTTTTGGAGCGCCTAAATGATTTCAGTGCAGTTGCCCGATGGTTCCAAAAGGGCGTTCGATCGCCCTGTCACCGTCGGCGAAGTGGCCGCCTCGATCGGCCCCGGCCTGGCCAAGGCTGCCCTGGCAGGCAAGGTTGACGGCAAACTGGTCGACACCAGCTACCTGATCGACCGGGATGTCGCGCTGGCCATTACCACCGACCGCGACGCCGACGGTCTGGAGCTGATCCGCCACTCCACCGCCCACCTGCTGGCCTATGCGGTCAAGGAATTGTTCCCCGATGCCCAGGTCACCATCGGGCCGGTGATCGAAAACGGCTTCTACTACGACTTTTCCTACAAGCGGCCGTTCACGCCTGACGATCTGGCCGCCATCGAGAAGAAGATGGCGGAATTAGCCAGGAAGGACGAGCCGGTCATCCGCGAGGAATGGCAGCGCGACGACGCCGTCCGGTATTTCGAATCCATCGGCGAGAAGTACAAGGCCGAGATCATCGCTTCCATCCCCGCCGACCAGGCCATCGGACTGTATCGGGAGGGGAATTTCATCGACCTGTGCCGCGGGCCGCATGTGCCTTCCACGGGGAAGCTGAAGCACTTCAAGCTCATGAAGCTGGCCGGCGCATACTGGCGCGGCGACTCGAAGAATGAAATGCTGCAGCGTGTCTACGGCACCGCCTGGGCGAAGAAGGAGGACCTGGACCAGTACCTGCGCATGCTCGAGGAATCGGAAAAGCGCGACCACCGCAAGCTCGGCGTGTCGCTGGACCTCTTCCACATGCAGGACGAGGCGCCCGGCCTGGTGTTCTGGCACCCGAAGGGCTGGACGCTATGGCAGCAGGTCGAGCAGTACATGCGGCGCGTCTACCAGGACAACGGATACCAGGAAGTCAAGTGTCCACAGATCCTCGACCGGCGGCTTTGGGAGCGCTCGGGCCATTGGGAGAACTACAAGGACCACATGTTCACCACGCATTCGGAAAACCGCGACTACGCGGTCAAGCCGATGAACTGCCCCGGCCATGTCCAGGTCTATAACTCGGGCCTGCATTCCTATCGCGACCTGCCGCTGCGCTACGGTGAATTCGGCCAATGCCACCGCAATGAAACCTCGGGATCGCTGCACGGCATCATGCGGGTGCGCGGCTTCACCCAGGACGACGGCCATATTTTTTGCACCGAAGACCAGATCCAGGCCGAATGCCTTGCATTCACCCGCCTGCTGCAGCAGGTCTATCGGGATTTCGGCTTCACCGATGTGATCTACAAGCTGTCGACCCGGCCTGAAAAGCGCGTGGGGTCGGACCAATCATGGGACAAGGCCGAAAAAGCCCTGATCGACTCCCTCGACGCCGCAGGCGTGGCATGGGAAGAGCTCAAGGGCGAAGGTGCGTTCTACGGCCCGAAGATCGAATATTCGCTCAAGGACGCCCTCGGACGGGTATGGCAATGCGGCACCATGCAGGTCGATTTCAACATGCCGGAGCGCCTCGGCGCCGAGTATGTGGCCGACGACAGTTCGCGGCGCGTGCCGGTCATGCTGCATCGCGCGATCGTAGGGTCGATGGAGCGGTTCATCGGCATCCTGATCGAGAATTTCGCCGGCGCCCTGCCGCTTTGGCTGGCGCCGGTGCAGGTGGTGGTCTCGCCGATCACCGACGCGCAGGCTGACTACGCGGTGCAAATCCAACAAAGCCTTAAAAAACACGGATTTAGGGCCGCCCCGGATTTGCGCAACGAGAAGATTTCGTATAAGATCCGCGAACATAGCTTGCAAAAAGTGCCTTATGTCCTTGTAGTTGGGGACAAAGAGAAGGTCGCAGGCAACGTGGCCGTCCGAGCCCGCGGCAATCACGACTTGGGCGTGATGCCGATCGCAGATCTAATCGAACGTCTCCAGACCGAAGTGTCGAGCCGCGCGTAGAAAAGCACCGGTCAGGACGTTATTCCAGATTTTCGAGAAGGAGAAGCTCATAGCTCAGGAACGCGCTCAGCGCCTCAACGGTGAAATCACCGCTCGTGAGGTGCGATTGGTAGGAGTCGAGGGAGAACCGCTGGGGATCGTCTCGATAGCCGATGCGATGCAGAAGGCCGAAGCGGCCGAGCTTGACCTGGTGGAAATCGCCCCGCAGGCGGTGCCCCCGGTATGCCGGATCATGGATTACGGCAAGTTCCGATACCAGGAGCAGAAGAAGGCGCACGAAGCCAAGCTCAAGCAGAAGCAGATCCAGGTCAAGGAAATCAAGTTCCGGCCGAACACGGACGACGGCGACTACAACATCAAGATGCGCAACCTGCTCAAGTTTCTCGAGGAAGGCGACAAGGCGAAGATCACTCTGCGCTTTCGGGGACGGGAAATGGCGCACCAGGAATTCGGCCAGCGCCTGCTCGAGCGGGTGCGCAACGACACGGCGGAAAGCGCGGTGGTCGAACAGTTTCCCAAGATGGAAGGCCGGCAGTTGATCATGGTGCTGGCGCCGAAAAAGAAGGATGTTGCGGTCAAGAAAAAGCCGGAGTCCAGGCCTGCGGCCGGAGCGCAGCCGGCGTAGGGGGTTTTTGCGGGTCCCGCAGTGATGTCGTTGCGGCAAGAAGAAGTGATGTCCTGGTTCGCAAAAGCGCTCCCGCCGGGGGCCACCTGTGCGTCACAATGAAAATGGAGCAGTCATGCCCAAGATGAAAACCAAGAAGAGCGCGGCCAAACGCCTCTTCGTGCGCCCGGGCGGCACCGTCAAGCGCGGCCAGGCCTTCAAGCGCCACATCCTGACCAAGAAGACGACCAAGAACAAGCGTCACCTGCGCGGCACTGTGGGCGTTTTCGAGACCGACATGAAAGCGGTCGCGAAAATGCTGCCTTACGCGTAAGTCGGCCCCTTGTTCAACGGTTAAAGCATTCGTCAGGAGTAGACCATGCCAAGAGTCAAACGTGGTGTAACGGCGCGCGCGCGCCACAAGAAAGTTCTGGCACTCGCCAAGGGTTACCGCGGCCGCCGGGGCAATGTATTCCGCATCGCCAAGGAAGCGGTGATGAAGGCGGGCCAGTATGCCTACCGCGACCGTCGCCAGCGCAAGCGCCAGTTCCGTGTCCTGTGGATCGCCCGTATCAATGCGGCGGCCCGTGAACTCGGCCTCACCTACAG
>CANGUJ010000112.1 GCA_947456845.1 Burkholderiales bacterium
AATCAGCACGGCGCCCACCACCAGGTCGGCGCCGGCCAGATGCTGCGCGATCGCGGCAGGCGAGGCGACGACGCCGCGCACCCCGGCGCCGCAGGTTGCCTCCAGCCGCTCGAGCACCCGGGCGTCGCGATCGAGCACGGTGACATCCGCGCCCACGCCCAGGGCCACCCGGGCCGCATTGCTGCCTGCCACGCCGGCGCCCAGGATCACCACCCGCGCGGGCGCCACGCCGGTGGCGCCGGCCAGCAAAACGCCGCGTCCGCCATATGCCGACTGCAGGTGGTGAGCGCCCACCAGGACCGCCATGCGCCCGGCGATCTCCGACATCGGCGCGAGCAGGGGCAGCCGCCCCGCCGCATCGGTCACGGTCTCGTAGGCGATGCAGGTGGCGCCGGACTCAAGCAGGTCGCGCGCCTGCGCCTCGTCGCGCGCCAGGTGCAGGTAGGTGAACAGGGTCTGCGCGGCACGCATCTGGCGGCGTTCCGCCGCGAGCGGCTCCTTGACCTTGACGACGAGGTCGGCAGTCGCCCAGATCTCGGCCGCATCGCTCGCGATCGTTGCGCCGGCACCGGTGTAGTCGGCGTCGCCCGCGCCGATGCCGCGGCCGGCGTCGCGCTCGACCAGCACATGGTGTCCGCGCTCCGCCAGCGCGCGCACGCTCTCGGGCGTGAGTCCGACGCGCTGTTCGTCGCTCTTGATCTCCCTGGGTACACCGATCCGCATGCCGTGCCCTCCCGCAAGTCCGGTTTGATCATCGTCAAGAAAATGCCTGGCGCTTGCTCACATACTACAAAAAGACATTCCTCGCATGGAGGCAATTCAGCATGGACAGCAAGCAACTCATCTTTCATGACGACGCTCGTGCGCGCGTGATGCGCGGCGTCGACCAGCTCGCCAACGCTGTCCGGGTCACGCTCGGTCCCAAGGCGCGCACCGTGATTCTCGAGCGCTCGTTCGGGTCGCCGATCATCATCAATTCCGGGGTGATGGTGGCCAAGGAGATCACCCTGTCCGATCCGGTCGAGAATCTCGGCGCGCAACTGGCGCGCGAGGTGGCGAGCCGCACCTCGGACGTGGCCGGCGACGGGACCACCACCGCCACCGTCCTGGCGCAGGCCATCGCGCGCGAGGGCATGAAATACGTGACCGAGGGCGTCAATCCGCTCGACCTCAAGCGCGGCATCGACCTGGCCGTCGACAAGGTGGTGGCCGAGCTCAAGTCGGGCGCCCGGCCGTGCACCACCAATACCGAAATCGTCCAGGTGGCGACCATTTCGGCCAACAACGACCGCGCCATCGGCGAACTTGTCGCCCGGGCCATAGAGAAGGTCGGCAAGGACGGCGCCATCACGGTGGAGGACGGCACCGGCATCCTTTCGGAGCTCGAGATCGTCGAAGGCATGCAGTTCGACCGCGGTTTCACCTCCCCCTATTTCATCAACAGCGACAAGCAGCGCGCCGTCCTGGAGGATCCGCTGGTGCTGCTGACCGACCGCAAGGTGTCGGCCATCAAGGATCTGTTGCCCATCCTCGAACAGACCGCGCAGGCCGGCAAGCCGCTGCTGCTGGTCGCCGAGGACATCGAGGGCGAGGCCCTTGCGACGCTGGTCGTCAACGCGGTGCGCGGGGTGATCAAGGTATGCGCGGTCAAGGCGCCTGGCTTCGGCGACCGGCGCAAGGCCATGCTGGAAGATATCGCCATCCTGACCGGCGGCACGGTGATTTCCGAGGAACTGGGCTTGACGCTCGACAAGGCCAGGCTTGAGCTGCTCGGGCGCGCCAAGCGGGTCGAGATCGACAAGGACAACACGACCATCATCGGCGGGCGCGGCGAAGCGGGCAGGATCGCGGCGCGCATCGCCTCGATACGCGAACAGATCGAGGCCGCCAGCAGCACCTACGACAAGGAAAAGCTGCAGGAGCGGGCAGCCAAGCTGTCGGGCGGCGTGGCGCTGATGAAGGTGGGCGCCGCCACCGAGACCGAATTGAAGGAGCGCAAGGCACGCGTGGAGGACGCGCTGCACGCCACCCACGCGGCGATGGAGGAGGGCGTGCTGCCGGGCGGCGGTGTCGGGCTGTTGCGCACGCGGCGCGCGCTGGCCGTCCTGCGCGGCGACAACGAGGACCAGAACCTCGGGATCCGCATCGTCTCGCGCGCGCTCGAGGCGCCGCTCAGGCAAATCGCCGAGAACGCGGGTGCGGATGCCTCGGTGGTGGTTTCCGCGGTGGCGCGCCGCAAGGATGCCTACGGCTACAACGCGGCCACCGGCAAGTACGGCGACCTGGTGGCGATGGGTGTGCTCGATCCATGCAAGGTCACGCGTACCGCCTTGCAGAACGCCGCGTCGATCGCCGGCCTGCTGCTCACCACCGACGTGGTGGTCGCCAACAAGCCGAAGAAGGAAACGCCCGCTGCGCCGATGCCGGGAGGCGAACCGGAGTTTTGACCGGAAGCCAATTCGAGCCGGTGCGAATCCGCGCAGTCGCGCCGAATGAATGCAGCTGCCGCCCGGCATCAGGGAGTTCCGCTCCGGCTGTTCGCGGGGCTTGCTGCAGGAGGTTTTGCGGAACGAGGCGGAGCATGCCTCGGCCAGGCCCGGCATTCGTTGCGAATCGCCCGCGGCACAGTCCTCCGGGCACCGCGCCGTAAGGTCTAGGACCGCCGACCGGCAATTGACCGGGCAGGGTCAGCCGCAAATCACCGCGATGGCCTCGATCTCCACCGACAGGCGCGGATCGACCAGGGCTGTCACTTCCACCAGCGTCGAAGCGGGCCGGTGCTCGCCGAAATAGACCTGGCGAAGCGGATTGATCTGCCCGCGCTCGCCGATGCGCGTCATGTAGATGTTGACCTTGACCACATGTTCCGGCGCCCCGCCGGCATGGCGCAGGCAGTTGTCCAGGCTTTTCATCGCCAGCTCGAATTGCTCGACCGTGCTCTCGGGGATACTGCCGTCGGCGGCGATGCCGACCGCGCCGGAAATGAAGATCTGGTTGCCGGCACGCACCACGTGGCAGTAGTGGGAAAACGGTACCGGTTCGCCGGGCACCATGAAGCGCTGGATGGACATGCAATATGCTCCTTGAAGTCGGGTCGAATCGAAGGCGCCTGCCGACACCTTGCCCGGGGATGGGCGACAATCGCGGCCTGCAATGGATCAAGGCCATTTCCAAGTGTCCCATATCGCGCGCAAACGCTTCGGCCAGCATTTCCTGGCAGACCCGGACATCATCGACGCGATCGTGCGCGCTATCGCCCCCCGGCAGGACGACGCGATGGTCGAGATCGGGCCGGGGCTCGGCGCGCTTACCGGCCCGCTGCTCGGGTGCGTGGAGCGTCTGCATGCGGTCGAAATCGACCGGGACGTGATCGCTGCCCTGAAGCGCCGGCATGACGCGGCGCGCCTGATCATCCATTCCGCCGACGCGCTGGCTTTCGATTTCGGCGCCCTCGCGGCCGAGTGCGGCGGCAGGTTGCGGGTGGTGGGCAACCTGCCGTACAACATTTCGACGCCCCTGCTGTTCCATCTGGCGGGCTATGCGGAACGCATCATCGACTGCCACTTCATGCTGCAGAAGGAAGTGGTGGACCGCATGGTGGCCGAGCCCGGCGGCCGCGAATACGGGCGGTTATCGGTGATGCTGCAGTACCGCTTCGACATGGAGCGCCTGTTCGATGTGCCGCCGGAGGCGTTCGAACCGCCGCCGAGGGTCGAGTCGGCGATCGTGCGCATGATGCCGCGCGCGGCCGCGCTGCGCGCGACGTGCGACGAAGACCTCCTGGGCGAGGTGGTCACGCAGGCCTTCGGCCAGCGGCGCAAGGTGTTGCGTAACACCCTCAAGGGGCGCGCCACCGCGGCGCAGCTGGAAGCCTGCGGGATTTCGCCGGGCGCGCGCGCCGAGGAGGTGCCGCTGGCCGGCTATGTAGCCCTGGTCAACCTGCTGGCCGGCGCTCAGGGAGCCCCGGGCGCCAGACTGGCATAGCGCCCGAGCGAGCGGAACTGGTTGGTTTCGCCCAGGATGTAGCGGGCGCAGTCTTCCAGCAGCAGGTCGTTGATGTCCTGGGCCTGGAATACCAGGTCGAAGCCGCCGAGGCGCTCGACATTGCGTATCGTGAAGCGCAGCGAGGCGGTTTCGTGCTCCGCGGTGATGCGCACGGTGGTGCGCAGCTCGCACTTGATCTGGAAGTCGGCGGCGACGACCATGAAGCGCTCGTTGCGGATCTCGTTGGCGGTGTACGCGGCGCCGGCCCTGCGCAGGCTCTCCTCGAAACGCGCGATATTGGGCGGCAGTTCCTTGCGGACGGTGATCACCTGCGGGGATTTCTGCAGGTAGGTCAGGTTGATGAAGTTGTAGCGGTCGCGCTCCAGAATGGTCTTCTTGCGGAAGTCGATGAAGAAATTGGTCAGGCGCAGGCCTTCGAAGCGCACTCCGTATTCGAGATCGAAGCTGCGCGGGCTGGGCGGATTGAGCACCGCGAGTTGCTTGACCACCTCGTTCAAGTACAGGAACGCGTGGTGCATGGCCTCGTCGACTTCGAGCACGCATTCGGCGAAGTCGCGCGCCTGCGCGTTCTGGTGCGCCTGTACCGCCGCCGCCTGGCGCTTGAGATCGTCGAGCAGGCCCATGGTGCAGCTTCCTCCGTTTGCTGTCGTCTAGTTGGTCTGGATCAATTCGATCTTGTAGCCATCCGGGTCGGTGACGAAGGCGATCACGGTGGTGCCGCCCTTGACCGGGCCGGCCTCGCGGGTGACGGCCCCGCCGTTGCGGCGAATATTCTCGCAGGCCGCGTAGCAGTCCGGTACGCCGATGGCGATGTGGCCGAAGGCGCTGCCGTGATCGTACTTGTCGACGCCGTAGTTGTAGGTGAGTTCGATGACCGATGCGCGGTCCTCGGTGTCGTAGCCCACGAAAGCGAGCGAATACTTCTGGTCCGGGCGGTCGGTGGTGCGCAACAGATGCATGCCCATGACATCGGTGTAGAACTTGATCGAGCGTTGCAGGTCGCCAACGCGCAACATGGTGTGCAGCATTCTCATTGCCAGGTGCTCCGGTGGGGCGGCCGGCGGGTCCCGGCCAGGCGCATAGGTTAATGCAAAAGTGCCGACGGGTCGCGTGCCTCAGATTTCCGGGAGGCGCAGCGACATGCGGCGCATCTCGTCACGCGCGGCCAGGTAATCCGGGTACAGCCTTTCGACCGCCGCCCAGAAGCGCGGGCCGTGGTGCATGTGGCGCATGTGCGCCACTTCATGGGCGACCACGTAGTCGATGAGGCGCGGCGCCAGATGGATCATGCGCCAGTTGAGGCTGATGCGGTGGCCGCCGGCCGCGTCGCGCGCGCAGGAGCCCCAGCGTGTGGCGGCGCGCGTCAGGCGCAGCTGCGGCAGCGGTGCATCGAACGCCGCCGCGTAGCGCGCCAGGCGGGCGCTGAAGTCGGCGCGGGCGGATTGCTTGACCAGGAGCACCAGGCGCGCCCGCGTCTCGCGTTCGTCGTCGGGGCGTGGCACGGTGAGGATGAGCATGTCGTCGAAGATCGCAAGGCCCGGCTTGCCGGGCGCCACCTTGAGCGGCAGCGCGCGCCCGAGCCAGGGCAGCGTGTCGGCCAGCGACCACGCGCGCGCGGCGGCATGCTCCGGATGCTGCCACTCGCGCAGCTTGGCAAGCACCCAGGCGGCATGGCGGTGGATCAGGCGTTCGATGTCGGCGTGCTTGGCCTTGGCCGGCGCGGCGACGCGCAGGCCGCGCGTGTCGATGGTCAGGCCCAGGGTGCGGCGTTTCGCCGACCGGCGCACGGCATAGTCGATCGACTTCCCGTCGAGCATGATGCGGCGCCTCTCCTCCGCCGCCTGGACCACGGGCGCCCGCCGGGCTTCGCGCGGCAGGCCGAAAAGCGGCAGTTCAAGCTGGAGCAGGCGCAACACGGCGGTTCCTCGGACCCGGTCGGGGACGCAACACGGTGAAGCCTATGCGGAATACTGGTGTTTGAACAGGCGGCGCATCTCGCCTTCGATCCATGCCTCGACCTTGGCCATCTGTTGCTCGGAAGTCAGGCCCTCGGGCGAGATCGGCGGGCCGATCGACACGGTGACCGTGCCCGGCCTCTTGAGCCATTTGCCGCGCGGCCACACGTCGCCGGCGTTGTGGGCGATCGGGACGACCGGCACGCCGGTGGCCACCGACAGATGGGTGCCGCCCTGCTTGTAGCGGCGCTGCTTGCCGGGGTCGACGCGGGTGCCTTCGGGAAACAGGATCATGTACCAGCCTTCGCGCAGCTTGCGCCCGCCCACCGCCGCCACCTGGTCGAGCGCCTCCTTTCCGCGGGCGCGGTTGATCGGGATCATGCCGCACAGGTAGATGCCCCAGCCGAAGAACGGCACCCAGTGCAATTCCCGCTTGTAGACGTAGCACATGCGGCGGAACAGGCTGCGAAACAGCAGGGTCTCGTAGCGCGACTGGTGCTTGGCCAGGAAAATCACCCCGCCGTGCTTTCTGCGGTCGGGCACGTTTTCCCGGCCCAGCACCTTGTAGTCGATGCCCACGATGTGTCTGGCGCCCCAGATGGCCACGTCGGTCCACTTGGCGATCATCAGGTAGCGGCGCGGCTGGCGCACCGGAAAGGTGAGGCAGGAAAAGATGCCCCACGGCGCGACCGTGACGAACAGGAACAGCAGATAGGCGAGCGTGCGCAGGGCCAGCATCGCGCGCTCAGGCCCGCAGGTGCGCGGCAACCGCCGCGAGGTCGTCGAAAACCAGCGTACCCGGAGGCAGGTTGCCGGCGGCCAGGGTTTTCAGGCCCTTGCCGGTCTTGACCAGGATGGGGACGCAGCCGACGGCCGCGGCCGCCTGCAGGTCGCGCAGCGAGTCGCCCACGGCCGCCACGCCGGCGAGATCGCGCGCGTAGCGGCGCGCGATTTCGCGGAGCATGCCCGGCTTGGGCTTGCGGCACTCGCAATGGTCGTCGTTCTTGTGGGGGCAGAAGAACACCGCGTCGATGTGTCCGCCGGCCTGCGCGACCACCCGGTGCATCTTGGCATGCATCTGGTTGAGCGTGGCCGTGTCGAACAGGCCGCGGCCGATCCCGGACTGGTTGGTCGCCACCACGGCGCGATAGCCCGCGTGGTTGAGTGCGGCGATGGCCTCGGCCGAACCCGATAGGGGCCGCCATTCGGCGACGCTCTTGATGTACATATCGCTGTCCTCGTTGATCACGCCGTCGCGGTCGAGGATGATGAGCTTTTGCGGGCCGCGGTCGGTCATCGCGGCCCCCGGGCGCCAATCCGCGCTACGCGGCCGCGCGCGGCCGCCGCTTCGAGGCGCGCCCTGCGCGGGTTCATGCGGCCAGCCGCGACAGGTCGGCGGCGCGGTTCATCGTGGCGTGCAGCAGCGCCAGCAGGCCCTGCCGGTTGGCGCGTAGCCGGGCATCGTCGGCATTGACCATCACCTGGTCGAAGAAGGCGTCCACCGGCGCCTTGAGCGCCGCCAGGGACTTCAGCGAGCCGGTGTAGTCGCCCGCCTCGAAGGCCCGGTCGGCCGCCGGCCTGACCTCGAGCAGCGCGGCATGCAGGGCGGTTTCTGCCGGTTCGGCGAGCAGTTCCGCGTCGACGGCCGCCTGCACGCCGCCTTCTACCTTCTTGAGGATGTTGCCCACCCGCTTGTTGGCCGAGGCCAGCGAGACCGCCTCGGGCATGCCGGCGAAAGCGCGCACCGCCTCGATGAGGCGCGGCACCTCCTTCAGGCGCTGCGGGCGCAGTGCCAGCACGGCGTCGACCTGCTGGGCGGAGTAGCCCTGCTCGCGTAGCTGGTTGGCCAGGCGGTCGTAGATGAACTCGGCCAGCCGGCCGGCCGCGCCCTTGTCGAGCAGGTCGGGCGGGAAGGCCGCGAAGCCCGCCTCGAGGATTTCCGGCAGATCGAGCACCAGGCCCTTCTCGATCAGGATGCGGATCACCCCCAGGGCATGGCGGCGCAGGGCGAACGGGTCGCGGTCGCCGGTCGGCAACTGTCCGATGCCGAACAGTCCGCACAGGGTGTCGAGCTTGTCGGCCAGCGCCACGACGGTGCCGGTGTGGTTGCGCGGCAGCGCGTCGCCCGCGAAACGCGGCTTGTAGTGGTCTTCGATGGCGATGGCGACGCCGTCGCGCAGGCCCTCGTGGCGCGCGTAGTAGCCGCCCATGATGCCCTGCAGTTCGGGGAACTCGCCCACCATGTCGGTGAGCAGGTCGGCCTTGGCCAGGCGCGCCGCCTCCTGCACCTTGCTGTCGAGCACGTCGAACTCGTCCTTCGCCAGGGCCGTGTAAGGCACGGTGTGCATGCGCATCCGGTTGACGATGGCGTGGCCGATGGCGCGCACCCGCTCTGCGCGCTCCCCCTGGGTGCCCAGCCGGTTGTGATACACCACGCGAGCCAGACCCGGCAGGCGCGATTCCAGCGATTTCTTGCGGTCCTGGTCGAAGAAGAACTTGGCATCGGCCAGGCGCGGGCGCACCACGCGTTCATTGCCTCCCACAACGGCCGTGGTGTCGGCCGGCCGGATGTTGCTGACGATGAGGAACTTGTTGGTCAGCTTGCCCGATGCGTCCAGCAGCGGAAAGTATTTCTGGTTGGCCTTCATGGTGAGGATCAGGCATTCCTGCGGCACGTCGAGGAAGGCCTCCTCGAACTGTCCGACCAGCACATTCGGCCGTTCGACCAGCGCGGTGACTTCGTCGAGCAGGGCATCATCGTCGACCGGCGCCAGGCCGGCACCGGCCAGGCGCGCCGCGGCGGCCACCTGGCGCTCGATTTCCGCGCGTCGCGCGGCGAAGCCCGGGATGACGGCGCCTTCGCTCTCGAGCTGGGCGGCGTAGCTGTCGGCATCGCAAATGACGATGGGGTCGGCCGCGGCTTCGAAACGGTGCCCGTGGGTTTCGCGGCCGGCGGCGAGTCCCAGCACCGAAATCGGCACCACGGCGTCGCCGTGCAGGGCGACGAGCTTGTGCGCCGGGCGCACGAAATGCACGGTCTGCCAGCCGTCGGCCAGCTGGTAGCCCATGACCTTGGGGATGGGCAGCTTGCCCAATGCTTCGCCAACGGCCTTCTGCAACCCCTCGGCCAGGGACGCGCCCGGCTGCGTGATGTCGAGGAACAGGGTCTCGGCCTTGCCGTCCATCTGCCTGCGCAGCGACGCGATCGCTTCGACACCCAGCCCGAGGGCCGCGAGTTTCTTCACCAACGCCGGCGTCGCGTCGCCCGCCTTGTCCAGACCCACGGCCACCGGCATGAGCTTTTGCGCCAGCGCGCGGTCGGGTGCCTTGGGATGCACGTGGGTGACGTGCGCTGCGAGGCGGCGCGGGGAGGCGAACGCGGTGGCCTGCGCCAGGGCGTCGATCAGCCCCTGCGCGCGCAGGGAGTCGGCCAGCGCGGCAGCGAAAGTCTCGCCCAGGCGTTTCAGTGCCTTGGGCGGCAACTCTTCGACGAACAGCTCGACCAACAGGCTGTTGGCCGCCATCATGCCGCCTTCCTTTCAAGCTGCGCCACGACTTCCTCGGCCCAGGCCTTCGGCGCCAGCGGAAAGCCCAGGCGCGCGCGGCTGTCGAGGTAGGCGTGCGCGACGCTGCGGGCGAGGTTGCGGATGCGGCCGATATAGGCGGCGCGCTCGGTCACCGAGATGGCGCCGCGCGCGTCGAGCAGGTTGAAGGTGTGCGCGGCCTTGAGCACCTGTTCGTAGGCCGGCAAGGCGAGTTTCCGTTCCATCAGCTGTCTGGCCTGGTTCTCGTGCGCGCCGAAGGCGCCGAGCAGGAAGTCGACGTCGCTGTGCTCGAAGTTGTAGGCCGACTGCTCGACCTCGTTCTGGTGGTAGACGTCGCCGTAGCTGAGGCCTTCGGTCCAGACCAGGTCGAAGACGCGCTCCTTGCCCTGCAG
>CANGUJ010000113.1 GCA_947456845.1 Burkholderiales bacterium
ACCGCCGGATTGACCACGAGCACGTTCTGCACCGACGCCACCAGAGTGATGGGTGTCAGGTCCTTGAACACATCGAGTGCGAACTTGGGGTACAAATGCGGGTTGACCGCAAGGTTGCCGACCGGCGCCGACACCAGGGTGTAGCCGTCAGGGGCCGACTTCGCCGCCGCTTCCATGCCAATATTGCCGGCGGCGCCGGTGCGATTTTCAACCACCACGGGTTGCCCCCAGAGTTCCGCTAGCTTGGAACCCACCAGGCGAGGTAGCGAGTCCGCCGCGCCTCCCGGGCCGAATGGAACAATGACCTTGACCGGGCGCGACGGCCAGGCCTGCGCGAGGGCCGCGTGGCACAGTGTCATGCCCAGGGCGGCGAACATGCACCGTGCGAAAAGTCGTGGCAGTTTCATGAGTTCCCTTTCTGAGGCTCGAAGTCCGGCTGCTGCGCCTTGATCCCGCCGATCGCGGCGGAGTGATCCAGCGTGCCCACCGGATAGAGGACGTTGTAGACCACCGACAGGCCCGCCGTCTGCGCCGGCGCGGCGGCGAAAGTCGGCGCGGCGGCGCACGCCGCGAGGACAAGAAGATGCTTTCCGATTGCCTGGATCACGGGAGACTCCGAATGCGTAGCGCCACTGGATGGCCGGACCCAAGATGCTGCAAAGCGCGTGCCAGCCGTCGGGCTCCCGCGCTCCGGCGGGGGACTTGCCGTCCATCGCGCAGCCGCCCGGTCGCCAGCCGCTCGGGGCACCGGAAGACCCGCTACTAGACGCAACACGTTCAGATACCGAACAAGGTGGCCGCCGTCCTGCCCAGCACCCATTCTTTCTGCCCTTCCGAAATCCCCGATTCGTCTACGATCGCCAGCGAGCGGGTGTAGATATCGGCCGGCGTCTTGAGCGCCGCCCAGGTCTGCTCCCAGTCAGTACCGAAGATGACGCGCTCGGCGCCCACCTCGGCCACCGCGCGCGCCACATGCGCCGGCTTGCTTTGCACCGTGTCGAGATAGACGTTGTCGTGCTTGAAGGCGATGAGCAGGCACATTTCGAACAGCGCGTCGTAGCCACGGCCCATCTTGGTGATGATGAACGGCACCTCCGGAAAGCGCTCCGCCAGGTCGTCGACGAAGGTCGGCACCCCATGATAGATGGGGGTACCGAATTGCGTCCACGCGGTCTGGAACATGATCGGCATGCGATGGCGCGCGAGAATCTCCAGCAGCGGCACGAGGTCCCGCGCGATCCGTTCCGGAGCGGACTCAGCGCTGAACCGCGAAACCCGGATCTCGCCCATCCCCTTGAGTCCGAGTTCGTTGACCCAATAGTCCATGCTGCGGCCGAGTTCCGCGTAGTCCAGCGCGTCCTGCTGGCCGGATATGCGGGTGTTGTAGACCGGCCGGAACAGGCCGGTAAAGCGGTCGGGATGCTTGCGCACCGCCTGCGCCACCGCTTCGTTGGTGCCGATGCCGCGCGACTGGATGATCGCCCTGTCGATGCCCGCCCGGTCCATTTCGCCAAGCATTTCCTCGGTCAGGTCGTCGGTTCCCTTGAGCATCTCCTGGAACAGCGCGGGGTTGCGCCGGCGCAGCAGAACCGGGTCGCGCACGCTCCGGATGTCACGGCTCAGGTCGAGCCCGCGATTGCCGAACGGATGCGTATGGGCGTCGATGATCGGGTACTTGCGGCCGGATCGCGGGCTGGCTTGAGCGGGGTTCAATGATTTTCTCCTTGTGGCTGCCAGGCGGGTGGGTGGTTACGGCCAGGCCGGGGCCGCGTCGACCGTGGCGGCGCGGTCATGCTGCACGCGGTAGACCGCCGCATCGGGCACCAGGAAATCCGCCAGCAGCAGGTCGGCGCGCGCTGCCGCGAGTTCCGGCGCCGACACGGCCGCCTTGAACGCCTCGCGCAGCCGCGTCAGCTCGGACGCGGGCATGGGGGCCGTGGCAATGATGGCGGGCATCGGGGTCGGATCGGTGCAGGCAACAATGCGTACCTGGGCAGCGACCTCCGGCTCGGTATGCCGGATCAGGTCGTGCACATACCCGTCGAGCGGGCCGACATCGATGCGGTCCTCGGCGATCGCCTTGATGACCCCGCGCGCATTCATTAGCCCCCCGGTAATGCTCGCGAAAGGGGCGCCCGGGCAGGCGTGGGCCGTCATCAGGTGGTGGCGGAACGCATAGTAGCCAGACTGCGAATCCTTGAGCGTGTACCCGGCCCGATGACCGAAGGTTTCCTCGAGGGACCCGAACGACGAATTCGCGCCGACCACGATATCGGTGCAATAGACGGCGCGGCCCGCGTAGCGCGGCAGCGCGGGTACCGGCTGGGCCAGGATGGCCGGCTGCTCCGCCCGCCGCGACAGCGGCAGGCCGCACATCATCACGGCTCCCAGGTCGTCGCGCTCCCACAGGTCGGACAAAAGCTTCGGCGGATCGTGCTCGACCTGCCGGACCTCGACACCGGCGCGCGCGAACACCCAATCGAACAGGCGCGACCATGCAGCCTTGGAGGCCTGCGTGACCGAATACATGCGCGCATTGGCGAGCATGCCTGGCTGCGCGTCGGGCATCCGCGACACCGCTAGATACTTCGCGCGCCGGCCGGCGGCGGGAAGCTCGAACCGAACAACCCGTCGGGACTGACAGGCGTCTTGATGCCGAAAGCCGCGACCCGCTGGATCGCCGGGACGGACCCGCTGCCCACATCGATGGTCGCATCCAGCTTTTCGCGGGCGGAGTGGCCATTCCTGTTGCCCACCAGGAGCAGGGCGGCAGGGCCCTCGAACCGCCAGTCGAGGACGAACTTGACCTTGGTGGCCGCCTGCGCGCGCACCGCGAAAGGCGACGCGGCCGCGGCGGCGGTGGCGGCGGCGGCGGCAAGAAGGTCGCGGCGTGAACAATCCATACGCGCTCGGCGGCTGAGATTCAGTTGGTGTGGGTGGCGGCCTGCAGTTCGAGAAGGCGCGGATCCTTGTAGTGGGGCCGGTTGGGTTTGGGTTTGGAGAGCAGTGTCTGCACCGGGCAGGGAACGTCGCCATCGTTGTTGATGTCGTGATACACGCCCGCCGGCACGGAGATCAGGTCCCACTTGTTGAGCCTGACTTCCACCTTCTCGTCACCCTTGAATATCGTCACCAGGCAGGTGCCGTCGAGAATGAAGAAGGTCTCTTCGGTTTCGTGGCAATGCACCGGAATGCGGTTGCCGGGCGGCATGGTTTGCACCGACATGGTGAACGCCACCGGCGGCACGGCATTGGTCTCCTGGTGTTCGACCGACCCGGACGCGCCGATGTAGCGGCGCTGCGACCGCGCGAACTTCGGATCGACGGCCGTTTCGAACCCGAAGACTGTCCAGTCGTCGCGGCGGGTCGCGTAGCGCGCGGTACGCGCCTGGATTTCATCTGCAAGACTCATATCGCTTCTCCATGGTCAAAAACGGCCTGCGCCGGCAAGGAACATCGGCATTCGACATTCATCCCGGCGTGCGGCCGAACAACGCCAGGATGCGCGCCCAAAGCACCCGCCAGAAGAGCCTTCCGGCATCCAAGGTCGCCGCCGCCTCCTGCGGCCTCGTAACGGACCCGGCATCGGAACTGGCATGCGGAGCGGCGGTCGCACCGGCAGGCCGGGGCGCCTCTCCTGCGACCGCGCCGGTGCCGGCCGCTGATGCCGGCGCCGGCTGTGCCGCGGCGATGCGGGCCTGCAGGTTGGCGGCGAAGTCGCGCGTCATGGCCGCGGCCAGTTCCTTGACGATCGCGCCGCGCGAGAACTGCGCAAGCGAGCCGGTCAGGCTGTAGTCGACCGCCACATCGACGCGCGTTTCGGCCGGTGCCAGTTCGGTCAGGGAGAACTTCGCCTCGCCCTTGACGCGCGAACCGCTCTTGCGGTCGGCGCCGCCGCCGGAAAATGTGCCGCTGAACGCCGCGTCGTCACGGCGGATGGCGCCCTGCCCCTGAAAGGCCCCGGTGATCGGCCCAAGCCTGACCGTGAAGGTCAGGTCGAGGTCGGCGCCGCCTGCGACCGCACGCGCCTCGCCCGTCAGTCCCGCGCCCGGCATGCAGGCCACCAGCATGGGCACATCGGCAAAGGCCGGCCACACCGCCGCCCGGGCGAACGGCAGGGTGAACGACTGCTCAAGCTGCATCGATGCCCGCCCGCTGGCGCAGCACGCGCTGGATCGCGCGCACGATGCCCTGGTAGCCGGTGCAGCGGCACAGGTTGCCGGCTAGCTCGACCCGGATGCGCGCCTCGTCGTGCGCACCGGTGAGGTGCGGCAGGCGCATCACGATGTCGCGCGCGGTCACCAGCATGCCCGGCGTGCAGTAGCCGCATTGGAGCGCGTGCTCGGCGGAGAACGCGGCGCGCAGCTGGCGCATCACCGCATCGTCCTCGAAGCCCTCGATGGTGCGCACCGTCGCCCCCTCGCAGCGCACCGCGAACTGGATGCAGGAACGCGCCGGCGCGCCGTCGATTTCCACCGTGCAGGCGCCGCACACGCCGTGCTCGCAGCCGAGGTGGGTGCCGGTCAGGCCCTCATGCTCGCGAAGGAAGTCGGCGAGATGGGTGCGCGGCTCCACGGCCGCCGATACCGCTTGCCCGTTGACGGTGAGATTGAGGGTCTTCATGCCATGGCCTCGGCGAACTCACCCACCTTGCGGCAGAACTTGAAGTAGCCGAAGCGCGCCGTCGGCGAGAATTTCGCGATGCGCACGCCGGTGAGCACGTCGCTCTCTCCCAGGGCCGTGGTGAAGGCCGCCTGCATGAAGTCGCCGCTCGCCACTTCGCGGCTGCCCGCCGGTCCCTCGATGATGAAGGTCGCGTCGAGCAGGCGCATGAGGTTGACCCAATCGGCCGCCGGGTCGGCGTGCACAAGGCTGCCGCCCACGGTGCCGCGGTTGCGCACCGCGCGATAGGCGATGCGCGAGGCCACCCGGGGCAGCAGACCATGGGTCGGGTCCGGCACGCGGCCGTCCTCGATCGCCGCATGGGTCACGCCGGCGCCGATGAATACCGCGCTGCCCAGGTCGCGCGCCCCGGCCAGGCCGGCCACGCCGGCGAGGTCCACCAGCTGGCCCGGCTGGGCGAGCCGCAGGTTGAGCATCGGCCCGAGCGACTGGCCGCCGGCGATCGGCTTGGCCATGCCGTCGCCGGCCGCCAGGAGCGCGCAGGCCCCGCGCGCGTCGGCGGGGCGGGCGTATTCGAAGGCCGCCGCTTTCATGCCGCCACCCCCTTGCGCGCCGCCGCGATCGCCGCGAGCAGGCGCCTCGGGGTGACGGGGCTTTCGGTGACCTCGACGCCCATGTCCCTGAGCGCGTCGTTGATGGCGTTGGCGATCGCCGCAGGCGGCGCGATGGCCCCGCCTTCGCCGATGCCCTTCTGGCCGAATTCGGTGTACGGGGATGGGGTCTCGATATGATCGATGCGTATGGCCGGCACCTCGGGCGCGCCCGGCAGCATGTAGTCCGCCAGGGTCGAGGCGAGCGGCTGGCCGTTCTCGTCGAACGGCATTTCCTCGTACAGCGCGGTGCCGATGCCCTGGGCCGTGCCGCCGATGATCTGGCCGTCCACCACCATCGGGTTGACCAGCGTGCCGCCATCCTCGGCGATCGCGTAGTCGAGGATCTCGACCGCTCCCAGCTCGGTATCGACCGCCACCACCACGGCATGGCAGGCGTAGGAGAAGGTGCCGGTGTCGCGCGCGGCCTTGTAGCCGGCGATGACCTCGAGCCCGGCGGGGTCGATGTCGGCAGGCAGCAGCTGCGGCGCGCGGTGCCACACGTGGGCGATCTCGGCCAGCGACATGCGCGGCACATCGCCCTCGAATACCATGCCGCCGGCGAGCTTGAGCGCCCCGGTGTC
Source organism: Burkholderiales bacterium (assembly GCA_947456845.1). GTDB lineage: Bacteria > Pseudomonadota > Gammaproteobacteria > Burkholderiales > JAEUOS01 > JAEUOS01. The sequence goes on from CANGUJ010000113.1 coordinate 5,858, forward strand.
GCAGCCGGCCATCTTGGCGGCAATCTGCTTGACGCGCCTGGCCATTTCCTTGCAGGCCGCCGCCACCGCGCCGCCGCTCATGACCATCGAGCGGCTGCCCCAGGTGCCGGTGGAGTAGGGCGACTGGCCGGTGTCGCCGTGCGACAGGCGCACCCTGGCGACATCGATGCCGAGGATCTGGTGGGCCACCTGCGCCATGGTCGTTTCCATGCCCTGGCCATGCGAATGCGCGCCGATGGAGAGCTCCAGCACGCCGTCGGCGTTGAGCCGCGCGCGGCACTGCTCGTGCCCGGGCACCATCGGGATGCCCCAGCCGAAGTACACGCTGGTGCCGTGCGCGGCCTGCTCGCAGTACACCGCGAACCCGACGCCGATGCGGCGCCCGTCGGCCTCGCCCGCCTTCTGGCGCGCCCGCACCTCGCGCAGACCGACGGCGTCGCGCGCCATCCGCAGCACGCGCGGATAGTCGCCGCTGTCGAAATGCTTCTTCGTGATGTTGTCGTAGGGCATTTCCTCCGGCCGCACCACGTTGGCCAGGCGCACATCGATGGGCTCCATGCCCGCCTCGCGGGCGATGGCGTCGACCATCAATTCCAGCGCGAAGCACACGCCGGTACGCGCCACGCCGCGGTAGGGCAGGATCGGCGCCTTGTTGCTGGCCACCGACCAGGTCTTGCAGCGGTAGCGCTCCATCTTGTACGGCCCGGGCAAGATGGAGCCGACCTGCGCGGCTTCCAGGCAGGCGGAGAACGGATAGGACGAGTACGCCCCGGAATCCACCGTCGCCTCGCAGTCGATGCCCAGGAGCCTGCCGTCGCGGTTTGCGTACACCGTGATGTCGTAGTCGTGCTCGCGGCAATTGGCATTGGCGATCAACTGCTCGCGCCGGTCCTCGATCCAGCGCAGCGGCCGGCCCAGTTTCATGCACAGGTAGGCGAGCACGATCTCCTCGGGCAGCAGGATGCCCTTGTAGCCGAAGCCGCCGCCCACGTCGGGGGCGATGACGCGGATCTGTCCGCTGTCTAAGCCCAGGCATTCGGAAAGCCCCTGCCGGTTGATGTGCACCATCTGCGCCGAGGACCACATGGTCAGCTGTTCCAGGCGCGAGTCCCACTGGCACACCACGCCGCGGCCTTCCAGCGGCGACATGCACTGGCGGGCGGTGCGGATGTGGCGGCGCACCTTGATCGGCGCATCGGCGATCGACGACAAGTCGCCGTCGACCAGAGACTCGAGGAAGATGTTGTCTCCCCACTCGTCGTGCACCAGGGCCGGCGGCGCGGTGCGCGCGCCGACCATGTCGACGACCGCGGGCAGCTCCTCGATGTCGGCATACACCGCCTGCGCGATGTCCTCGGCCAGCGCCCGGGTGGGCGCGATGCACGCGGCCACGAGTTCGCCCACCTGGCGCACCTTGCCGCGCGCCAGCGGCCATTGCTCCGAGGGCTTGAAGCCCGGCAGGCCGGACACGGCGCGGATCGGCCTGACCCCGGGCATGTCGTCCATGGTGAAGACGGCCGCTTCCTGGCCGGCCGGCTTCTCCACACCCTTCAACACGCCGTGGGCGACCGGGGAGCGCACGAACGCCACATCCCACATGCCGGCCAGCCGCAGGTCGCCCACGAACTGGCCGCGACCGCTCATCAGGCGGCGGTCCTCCTTGCGCTCGACCGAGGCACCCACGCCCTGGGGCGCGGCGCTGCCGGCGATATGCTTGACGTCGCTCTGGTTCACGCGGCTTGCACCTGCGGCAGGATGGGCGCGACCGCGTCGTAGCGTACGCCGCCCTTGAGGCAAAACGCCGGCGTGAGCACACGGTCGGTCACCACCTGCGTGCCTTCGTTGTCGGAGAGCACGAAACGGCCGCGCTCGTCGTTGAGGATGCTGACGTCGCCGTGCGCGCCCACGCCGAGGTGCCCGAGGTCGCCGGGCAGCCCGAAATAGCGCTGCGGGTTGCAGGTCGCCATCGCCACCACGTGCTCGAGCGGCAGCTTCAAGGCCAGCATCGACGTCATGGCCGAGGCCATGGAGAACTTCACCGCGCCGAAGAACATGTGCTCCTGGTCCGGGTGGCTGTCCGGGGTGCCCGCCGGCTTCGGCACCGAGGTGTTGTAGCCATGCATGTCCGCCCCCAGGGTGTCGGGCCGGATGCCCGCGTCGAGCGCGATCTTGGCCATCTTGAAGCTGAAGTGCGAACCGTGGCCCACGTCGACCTTCAGGCCCATGTCCATGGCCTTGCGCACGATGTCGTGGACCCGTCCCTCGCGATTGACGAAGCCGCCCGGATGCCGGGTGAACGGATGGGCGAGCACGTCGCCGGGTTTCAGCAGGCCCACCACCTGGTCGAGAATGGTGTCCGGATCCACGCCGTTGGTGCCGGACTCGGGCAGCGGCCAGAGCTGGCCGAAGTGGATGTAGAGCGGCAGGTCGGCCTGCCTGGCGATCTCGGCGGACAAGCGCATGACCTCGATGCCCCAGCGCGCGAAGCCGCCGAGCTCCGCATGCGCCTTGAAGCCGCGCACGATGTCCGGATTTTCCCTGGCCGACTTCACCGTGGCGTCGACATCCAGGCAGTCGGGCTTGTAGAGCGAGGGGTAGTAGTGCCCTTCCATGCCTCCCACCAGGTAGGCCGACAGGTAGGCCACCACGCGCGACTTCTTGGGCTTGACGACGTATTCTCGGAACGCCGGAAGGGTCATGCAGGAGGGGCCGCCCTGGTCGATGAGCGTGGTCACGCCGGAGTCCACGCCGCACATGTCGGCTTCTAGGCCGAAGCGGCCGGTGACGTACTGGAAGACATGCGCGTGGGTGTCGATCAAGCCGGGCGTGACCAGCTTGCCCCTGGCGCTCATGGTCTGCCTGGCGGAAGAAGGCGCGATGGTGTCGGCTACGGCGGCGATGCGGCCGTCCTTGATGGCGATGTCACGCACACCGTTGACGCCGTTGGCGGGGTCGACCACATGGCCGCCCTGGAGCAGGAGATCGTAGATCATGGTTTTCCTTGGGCCGGAATGAAGGGTTGGGAACGCTGGCGCCCCGCCTCGGCAAGGCGGTGCAGGGTGAGATGGCGGATTTCCGCCCGCGAGGCGTCGATGTGCGCCTTCAGGAGCATTTCGGCGCGCTCCTGCTTGCGCGCGAACAAGGCGCGCAGCAGCCTGGCGTGCTCCTCGTAGGCCGCGACGATACGCGCCTCCTCGATGAAGTCGAGCCGGCGGATGACGCGGATGCGCTCGGTGATGTCGCGATGCACGCGCGCCATCTCCGCATTGCCGGCATTGGCCACCAGCGCGGCATGCAGCGCCTCGTCGGCGCGCGCCACAGCGGCGCCGTCCAGGTTGCGGCGCTCTTCGGCCACCAGCCAGAAATCGCGCTGCGCGGAGAAGTCCGGGAACGGATCGGACTTGCAGATGCGCCGGATGGCGATCAATTCCAGGTTGACGCGCAGGTCGTAGAGATCCTCGAAATAGTCCAGGTCGAGCGGCCGCACCTGCCAGGCCGCGTGGCCGTCCCCCTTGTTGAGGTAGCCCTCGCGCGCCAGCATGTGCAGCGCCAGGCGCAGCGGCGTACGCGAGACGCCGTAGCGGGTGGCCAGCTCGGACTCGGAATGGCGGTCGCCCGGCATCATGCGGAAGTCATAGATGTCGGCGCGGATGCGCGCATGCACCGACTCCGCCAGGGAGGACTTTTCCGGTTGCAGCGGGGTGACGTCGGACATGGGCAGGGGTGGGCGGGAGTCCCGGATCGAGCCGGCTTTGGATGCTGAAAACAAATCGGAATCCCGATTGGTGAACCGACTATAATCCCGGCGCTGCGCCTGCGTCAACTTTTCACCGCGCCTTTGGAGGTTTCGTCATGTCCCGGACCATTTCACCCGCCAACCGGGAGGCCATCGCCCGCATCCTCGCCTGCGTGCCGGTCTGGTCCGGCGTGGCCAGCGCGCGCGACGCCCTCGCC
>CANGUJ010000114.1 GCA_947456845.1 Burkholderiales bacterium
GCGCGTGCGCAGGTGCTGAGGCGGCCGGCGAGGCCGCCGGGGGCGCCCATCCCGAGACCGGCGCATCGCCCACGCCGTGCACGCCCAGGCAACCCGCGTGCAGGCCGTGCGCGGCGTGGCCCGCGTGGACATGCTCGATCGCATGGCCGAGTGCGTGCATGGCCGCGGCGTGCTGCGCCGCGATGAGCAGCAGGGACAGCAGAAGGCGCCTGATGGCGCGGGCTGCGCCGGGGTGGAGGTCTGGCAAGAAGGGGCGCACCTACGGCGGCGCTTAACGGCACTTAATGAAACAGGGTTGCATTATAAGCCGCCCGCCGGGCACCACGCAACGTCATGCGTGCCGCGGCGTTGACGCACCATGCCGGGCCCGGTACGATGCCTGTGTCGCGAAGGCGTCGCAGTGGTCGTCAAGCGCCGTTGCGATCGGATGGAATATTTCGCCGGAGCAACTGTTATCCCATGGCGGAACCCTACCGTCGAATCCATTTCATCCCAGGAGGAAGTTCATGAAGAAAGTGCTGTTGGGTGCGGCAGTCCTCGGCGCCATCGTCGCCGGCAGCGTGCAGGCTCAGGTCCCCGCGGACCGCTCGGTTGTCTATCGCAAGGCGGGTTTCCAGATCATGGCCAATCATGTGGGCCGCATCAGTGCGCACATCAAGGGCGAGCGCAGCCTCACCGCGGCACAACTCGAACTGAGCGCCCAGGTCGTCGATGACATGGCCAAGGTGCTGTTCGACGGTTTCATCGACGGCACCGACCAGTCCGCCAACACCAAGGCCAAGCCGGAAATCTGGAAGGAGTTCGCCAAGTTCAAGGAAGGGCAGACGCGGCTCGTGGGCGAGACAGGCAAGCTCATGGTTGCCGCCAAGAGCGGCGACAAGGCGGCGCTTCAAGCGGCCTTCGGCGGCGTAGGTGCCGCATGCAAGGCCTGCCACGACACCTATCGCGCGCAGTAGATCCGCCCGCGTTCGACGGGAAGGCCGGGGAGACCCGGCCTTTTTTGTTTCGGACGGGGGGCGCAACGGCGGAGCATGGGGCGCCGGCCCGGAACAGCCCCCGGCGCGCCTACCTGGCCGCGTTGACCAGCAAGGCCACACCCGCACCGCTGGCGGCCAGCACCACGAGGGCGAGCACGGCGCTGCCGTGGCGCGACTCGGCGACGGCGCCGCGCACGCGCTTGACCCCGGTGATCATCGGGCGTACCAGGTTCTCCCGGTGGTAGAAGAAATGGAAGGCGATGGCGGCGATGTGCAGCACTACCAGGGCGAGAATGACCTTCTCGTTGAAATGGTGCAGCCCGGTGAGCCTGTCGGACAGTTCCTTGCCGACCCACTTGTACAGCGGCCCTTCAAAGGCGATGTCGTCGTTGACGAACAGGCCCGAGACCGCCTGGAACAGCAGCACGGCCAGCATGGCGAGGACCGAGAGCGCGCCCAGGGCGTTGTGCCCGGGCGAAGGCCTGTGACCGGCGCGGTCGAACATGCCCTTGAGGTAGGCGATCACGGCGCCGGGCCCGCGCACGAAGGCGGCGAAGCGCGCCTGGGTGCCGCCGACGAAACCCCAGACGAGGCGGAAAACCAGCAGCGTCAGGATGCCGTAGCCGCTCCAGACGTGGTAGGTGAAGGCGTCGCCGCCGATCTTGATGGTGACGAACGATGTGACTACCAGCGCGAGCAACGCCCAGTGGAACAGGCGTACGCCGATGTCCCACACCGGAACCTCGCGCTCGGCATCGGCAGACTGATGTTGGGATTCGGCCATGTTTCGTTTCCGCGAAAGAAAGGGTCATCGGCGATTTTACGGGTCCGGTTCGCGGCGGTCGACGCGCGCCTGCGTCGCTAGACGACGGCGCCGTCGTTGGCGGTCTTGTCCCGCACCGGCTTGACGAGGTCTTCACGTGACACCCCCAGCCACATCACGATGGGGCTTGCGACCAGCACCGACGAGTAAATGCCGAACAGGATGCCGATGGTCAGCGCGAGCGCGAAGTAGTGCAGCGTGGGGCCGCCGAAGATGAGCATCGATGTGACCATCAGCTGGGTGCTGCCGTGGGTGATGATGGTGCGCGAGATCGTGCTGGTGATGGCGTGGTTGATGACTTCCGGAACCGACAGGCCGCGGCGCTTGCGGAAGGTCTCGCGCACCCGGTCGAACACCACCACAGACTCGTTGACGGAATAACCGAGCACCGCCAGCACCGCCGCGAGCACGGAGAGCGAGAACTCCCACTGGAAAAACGCGAAGAATCCCAGGATGATCACCACGTCGTGCATGTTGGCGATGATCGCTGCAAGCGAGAATTTCCACTCGAAGCGCATCGCCAGGTAGGCCATGATGCCCGCGCACACCACGAGAAGGGCCAGGGCGCCGTCGGCGGCGAGTTCCTTGCCCACCTGCGGACCGACGAATTCCACCCGGGTGATCTTGCCCCCGGGCCCGCCCTGCGCGATCACCTGTTCGGCGAAGCGCGTCTGGTCGAAAGTCGCTTTCTTGGTCTGTTCGTCGGTCCTGCTGATGGCCGGGTTGGCGGCGTCCTTGGCCGCCAGGCGGATCATCACGTCGCGCGAGGTGCCGAAGTTCTGCACCTGCGGCTCATGCAGACCGGCGCGCTCGAGGGCGCCGCGCAGGCCTTCCAGGTTGGCCGCCTGCTCGTAACGGGCCTCGATGACCACGCCCCCGGTGAACTCGATCGAGAAATTGAGTCCGCGCAGGACCAGAAACACGACCGCCAGGACGAACGTGGTCAGCGAAATCACGTTGAACACCAGCGCGTGCTTCATGAACGGGATGTCGCGCTTGATGCGAAAGAATTCCATGGCTGCTCCGGTCCGTTGTCTTGTGTGCCGCCGGCCTCAGGATTTGGCCGGCGCCTTGGAGGGGGTTGCTTCGGGACGCCAGACCTCTCCGATGGAGATGTGCAGCAGCCTCTTGCGCGACCCGTAGATCAGGTTGACGATGCCGCGCGAGACGACCACTGACGAGAAAATCGAGGTGAGGATGCCCAGGCAGTGGACGACGGCGAACCCGCGCACGGCGCCAGAACCGAAGATCAGCAGCGCCAGGCCGGCGATGAGCGTGGTGACGTTGGAATCGAGGATGGTCCCGAACGCGCGTTCATAACCCGCCGCGATGGCCGCCTGCGCGGAGGCGCCGCCGCGCAGCTCCTCACGGATGCGCTCGTTGATGAGCACGTTCGCGTCGATGGCCATGCCGAGGGTCAGCGCGATGGCCGCGATGCCCGGCAGGGTGAGGGTCGCCTGCAGAAGGGAGAGGAGGGCGATCAGGAACAGCAGGTTGGACGCCAGCGCGATGACCGATATCAGGCCGAAAAGCATGTAGTAGGCGATCATGAACACGGCGATCGCGGCAAATCCGTACAAAGTGGACTTGAAGCCCTTGGCGATGTTGTCGGCGCCAAGGCTTGGTCCGATGGTGCGCTCCTCGACGATTTCCATCGGCGCTGCCAGCGCGCCGGAGCGCAGCAGGAGCGCCACGTCATTGGCCTCCTGCGTGGTCATCTTGCCGCTGATCTGCACCCGGCCGCCGGCGATTTCGGTACGGATTACCGGCGCGGTGACGACCTCGCCCTTGCCTTTTTCCATCAGCAGGATGGCCATGCGCTTGCCGACATTTTCGCGGGTGAGTTCCTTGAAGATGCGGCCCCCTTGCGAATCGAGGGACAGGTGGACCGCCGGTTCCTGGGTCTGGCCGTCGAAGCCCGGTTGGGCGTCGGTGAGGCGGTCGCCGGTGAGCTGCACCTGCTTGCGCACCAGGATGGGCTGGCCGCCGCGCTCTGAGTACTTTTCGCAGCCAAACGGTACCTGGCCGGAAGCGAAGGCGGCGCTTTCCTCGGGCGATTCGCATACCATGCGCAACTCGAGCGACGCGGTGCGCCCCAGAATGCTCTTCACCTGGGCGGGATCCTGCACGCCGGGCAATTGCACGACGATGCGGTCGGAACCCTGCTGCTGGATGATCGGTTCAGCCACGCCCAGCGCGTTGATGCGGTTGTTGAAGGTGGTGATGTTCTGCTTGAGCGCGTTTTCCTGGACGCGGCGCTCGGCTTCGGGCTTGATGGTGGCCGTGATTTTCAGGTCGGATCCGTCATTGCCGTCCGCCAGCGCGAGGTCAGCGACAGAGTCGCCGATCACGCCGCGCGCGGCGGCGCGCGTGGCCTCGTCGCGGAACCTTACCGTGATGGAATTGGCCTGGCGCTCGATGCCGGCATGGCGGATGTTCTTGTCGCGCAGCAGGGTCCTCAGGTCGCCGGTGAGGGCATCCAGGCGCTTCGACAGCGCCGCCTTCATGTCCACCTGGTAGAGAAAATGCACGCCGCCGCGCAGGTCGAGACCCAGGTACATCGGCAGGGCATGCAGGCTGGTCAGCCATTTCGGGGAATTCGACAGCAGGTTGAGCGCCACGGTGAACGGCTCATCGCGGTCTTCCGGGTTGGGCTTTTTCTTGTCGGGATTGAGCGCGTTGTCTAGGATGTCGCGCGCCTTCAGCTGCGTGTCGGTGTCGCGGAAGCGTGCCTTGATGCTGTTGGCATCGAAGAAAAGGCCGGTAGTCTCGATCGCGGCGCCCTTCAATACCGCCTCCACGCGGGCGCGCACCGTTTCGTCGATCTTGATCGTCGCCTTGGCGCTCGACACCTGAACCGCCGGCGCCTCCCCGAAGAAGTTCGGGGTGGTATAGACCAGGCCTGTCATCAGCGCCAGGCAGATGATGATGTATTTCCAGACGGGATATCGATTCATGATGCCTGTGGCCAGAAAAACCGGGGCCCGTGAGTTTGGGAAACGGGGGCTTCGCGCAGCCCCGCGGAGCGGGCGGGTCGCCGCGTCCCGAAAAATCAGTCTTCCTTGACCGCGCCCTTGAGCGTGCCCTTGGGCAGCAGGGTCTGGACGGCGCCGCGCTGCACCGTGATCTGCGTGTTGTCCGCGACTTCCACGATAACGTAGGAGTCGCTCACTTTCGCGATGCGGCCGAGGATGCCGCCGGCGGACACCACCTCGTCGCCGCTCTTGAGGGCCTCGACCATGGCCTTGTGTTCCTTCTGGCGCTTCATTTGAGGACGGATCATCATGAAGTACAGCAGGACGAACATGAGGACGATGGGCAGCAGGCCCACCAGGCCGTCGCCGGCGCCGCCGCCCGCGGCTTGCGCATATGCATTGGAAATGAACACGAGAGGCTCCAGGAAAGACGTTGCAGAACAACCCAAAATTTTATCATGCCCGCCTGCCGCATTACCCGAGCCTATGTGGTCCCGGCCGCGCAGTCGCGTTCGAAGGCGGCCCGCGCCGCGCCAAAAGCGCCGCATTCGATGGCCCCGCGCAGCTCGCGCATCAGCGCCTGGTAGTAATGCAGGTTGTGGATGGTGTTGAGTTGGGCGCCGAGGATCTCCCCCACCTTGTGCAGGTGGTGCAGGTAGGCGCGCGTGAAGTTGCGGCAGGTGTAGCAGGCGCAGGTTTCGTCCACCGGACGGGTGTCAGCCCTGAAACGGGCGTTTTTCAGGCGCACGTCGCCGAAACGCGTGAACAGGTGGCCGTTCCGGGCGTTCCGGGTGGGCATGACGCAATCGAACATGTCCACGCCCGCGGCCACGCCGGCCACCAGGTCCTCCGGGGTGCCCACGCCCATCAGGTAGCGCGGCTTGTCGGCCGGCAGGCGCGGGGCCGTGTACTCGAGTACCCGCATCATGTCCGCCTTCGGCTCCCCCACCGAAAGGCCGCCGATCGCGTAGCCCGGAAAACCTATGTCGACCAGGCCGGCGAGCGATTCGTCGCGCAGGTTCTCGTACATGCCGCCCTGCACGATGCCGAACAAGGCGTTGGGGTTTTCCAGCCGGTCGAATTCTGCACGGCTGCGCCGGGCCCAGCGCAGCGACATTGCCATGGAATCCCGCGCCTCGTGCTCCGTGACCGGGCGGCCGTCGATTTCGTACGGGGTGCACTCGTCGAATACCATCACCACATCGGAATCGAGGACGCGCTGGATGCGCATCGATTCCTCCGGCGTGAGAAACAGCCGGTCGCCATTGACCGGCGACGCGAAACGCACGCCTTCCTCGCTGATCTTGCGCAGGTCTCCCAGGCTCCATACCTGGAAACCGCCTGAATCGGTGAGGACGGGCTTGTTCCAGCCCATGAACTTGTGCAACCCGCCATGCGCGGCGATGACCTCGAGCCCGGGGCGCAGCCAGAGATGGAAAGTGTTGCCGAGGATGATCTGCGCCCCGATGGCGTCCAGGTCGGCCGGTGTCATGGCCTTGACCGTGCCGTAGGTCCCGACCGGCATGAAAACCGGTGTTTCGACGGTTCCGCGGCGGAGCGCAAGCGCACCGCGGCGCGCTCGACCATCGGTCGTCTTCAGTTTGAATTGCATCGGACTGTGCGGAAAGGTTGGCGTTCGGGGGGTATGCGGCGGCGCTGGACTGGATTGGCGCGTCTCCCGCATCGCCGGCTACGCAAGCAGAGGTCGGCAGGAAGGTGGCGCCGGAGCCGCGCCGGGCGCCTGCAATCGCGCCCGCCAGCGTCCGGGGCGGGTTCGGGTGACTCAGTGAAGAAGTGAATGGGTGATCGCGATCAAGCCGACACCGCTGCCGATCAGGGTGACCTGCCACATCGCCGAGGCCGTGTCGGCGCGGCGCTGCATCCAGGGAATCAGGTCGGCGACGGCAATGTAGATGAAACTCGAGGCCGCCAGGATCACAACATAAGGTACGGCCTGCTGGGCATGCGCGAGGGCGAAGTAGCCGATCAGGCCGCCCGCCACCGATGCCAGCCCCGCCAGGGCGTTGTAGGCCAGGGCGCGCGCTCGCGAGTATCCCGCGTTGAGCAGCACGATGAAGTCGCCCGCCTCCTGGGGCACCTCGTGCGCGATGATGCCGAGGGTGGTGACGAAGCCTAGCCACGGATCGGCCAGGAATGCCGCCGCGATCAGGACGCCGTCGGCGAAGTTGTGCAGGGAATCACCGACCAGTATGAGCAGCCCGCTTCTGCCCGCCTCATGCACGTCGAATCCATGCTCGTGGCCATGCCCGTCGTGCTCGTGGTGATGGCTATGGCGCCAGAGCGCAAACTTCTCGAGCAGGAAAAAGAACAACAGGCCGCCCAGCAGCGCCATGAACAGGCTGTGCGCGTCGATGCCGAAGTCGAAGGCATGCGGGAGGAGCTCCAGGAATGCCGCGCCCAGCAGCACGCCGGCCGAAAAACTCACCAGGCGCTGCACCAGCGGGCCCAGCACCTTGAAGGTGATGAGCCCGGCGATGAGGACCGAGAGCACGCTTCCCGCGACGGTGGCGGTGATGATGTAGAGTAAGGTCACTTGGATTGCCCGCTGCGCAAGGCGCGATTATCCATTACTTTGGTCATTGCTTTCATCGATTGCCGCACCGCTTGCCCATTCCGGTCTGAATGAAGACGCCGCTCGCCCTGCAGGAGCTCGTCGACGCCCTGCGCATACTGCCCGGTGTCGGCCCGAAGTCGGCGCAGCGCATGGCTTTTCATCTGCTGCAGCACGACCGCCCGGGCGCGCTGCGCCTTTCGCGTGCGCTCACCCATGCCGCCGAGCGCATGAAGCGCTGTGCCCTGTGCAACAGCTTCACCGAAGAGGATCTGTGCGACATCTGCGAACCCGGCGCGGCTGCGCGCCGGGACGCGGCGCAACTATGCGTGGTGGAAACGCCGGCGGACCTGGCGATGATGGAACAGACGCAGGCCTATCGCGGGTTCTACTTCGTCCTCATGGGGCGCATTTCGCCCATCGACGGCATCGGACCCAGGGAGGTCGGCGTCGAGCGGCTTGTTTCGCGCGCGCTCGACGGGGTGGTGCGCGAAGTGGTGCTCGCCACCAATTTCACCCACGAGGGCGAGGCCACGGCGCACTACATATCGGAACTGCTCAAGGCACGCGGACTGAAGGTCACGCGCCTGGCGCGCGGCGTCCCGGTCGGCGGCGAACTGGAGTATGTCGATCCGGGTACCATCGCACACGCGTTCGCGGACCGGCGCGACACCTAGCGGCGCTGCCGATGCGCACCGGCTGCCGCGCGTCGATATCGTGCATAAAAAACAAACGGAGGAGCAGATGAAAAGGTCGATTGCAGGGTTGGTGGTCTCGTTGCTGGTCGGCGCGTGCGCGCACCAGCACCAGGGCGGTCATGGCGCCATGGGCGGCAGCCATTTCGGTGTCAAGGAGGTGGGCAGCTTCCATGTCGGCGGACGCCAGGTCACGCTGTCGGGCCTGCCCGAAAAGGAGATCGTGTTCACCGCCGGCGCGGCGCCGTTCAAGGTGAACCCGAACGGCGATTTCGAAGTCGAGCAGATGTACGTGCAGTACGTCAAATTGCACGAGCCCTATCGCAAGGGACGCTACCCGCTGCTCATGTGGCACGGTGGCGGACTCTCCGGGGTCACCTGGGAGACCAAACCGGACGGTAAGCCGGGCTGGCAGAACTTCTTCCTCAAGGCCGGGCACGATGTCTATGTGAGCGACGCGGTCGAGCGTGGCCGTGCGTCCTGGGCGCGCTATCCGGAGATCTTCAAGACCGAGCCTTTCTTCCGTACCAAGAAAGAGGCTTGGGAGCTGTTCCGCCTCGGGCCCGAAGGGTCGTACCAGACCGACCCGGCCCGGCGGGTGGCGTACCCCGAGGGCACGCAGTTTCCGGTGGAGGCTTTCGACCAGTTCGGCAAGCAGGGGATTCCGCGCTGGGCCACCAACGACGCAGCCACCCAGGCCGCCTACGACCAGTACGTCCAGAAAGTGTGCCCTTGCGTGATCATCGTCCACAGCCAGGGTGGCAACTTCACCTTCTCGGCGGCCCTCAAGGCGCCGGGGATGGTCAAGGGGGTGATCGCCATCGAACCCTCGGGCGCGCCGGGCGAGAAGGTCGACCTCACGCCGCTCAAGGGCATTCCGCACCTGTTCGTCTGGGGCGACTATCTCGAACGCTATCCGCTGTGGCAGAAGATCGCGCCGAACGTGGACCGTTTCGAGCAGGCCCTGCGCAGGCAGGGTACCGATGTCACCCGCATCGATCTGCCCAAGACGGGCGTACGCGGCAATTCGCACATGCTCATGATGGACCGCAACTCCGATGCCATCGCCCAGATGATCCATGACTGGATGGTAGCCAAGGGGCTGTCGCGCTGACATGCGTATCGCGGACATCCCTTTTTGCACCGTGGAATGGGACACGGTCGAGGCAACCGAACACCCGGGCGAGCTGGTCGACGGCGTGCGCGGCATGGCCTTGTGGCGCACCCGCCACTTCGGTCCCGCGGACAATCGCATCCGTGTGCGCATGGTCGAGTACAGCGCGGGTTATCTGGCCGACCACTGGTGCCAGAAGGGGCATGTGCTGCTTTGCCTGGAAGGGCGGCTCGATACGGAACTGGCCGATGGCCGCCGCTTCACGCTGCTGCCCGGCATGAGCTACCAGGTGGCCGACGCAGCGGAGGCGCACCGCTCCAGCACGGCGACCGGCGCCAGGCTTTTCATCGTCGATTAGCGCGGCGGGGACGCGGGCGGGCGCTAGAATGCGCCGCTTCGCATCGTTCCGAAAGGCAGGGGCAGCATGTCGCAACCCGCCAGCGGGCCGCTTGTCGGCCTGAAAGTCCTCGAGCTCGGGCAGTTGATCGCCGGACCGTTTGCCGGCAAGTTTTTTGCCGACTTCGGCGCCGATGTCATCAAGGTCGAGCCGCCGGCCGACGGCGGGAATCCCGGCGGCGACCCGATCCGCTACTGGCGCAA